>CAZAZB010000504.1:0-2892 GCA_964489485.1 uncultured Pseudomonadales bacterium
ACAAAACCATTGCCCAAAAATTGATTGAGTCGCTTGCTTTCAAAGAGGATATTATGCCCACAGTCATGCATCAAAACAGCCAGCCCAAGCTGACGACCTGGCAGAAGTATCAACGCGAGCAGTATGGTTAGCGGATTTGTCCATAGATAGACCATCGCCAGTATGGCGAAGATACTGACCCAGTTACTGCCTAGCAAGAGGAAGGCCTTACGATTATCCTTTTTGACAAAGTATTGAATATCCTCCCGGGTCAAATACGTTTTCAATTCCATGTCACTAACTCCTACTCTCAAGCTCTACTCAATTCATCTGTACGGTTAACGCCACTCACATAGATTTGCCGCCTGGTTTCCGTCAGGTCGCTGATCACTTTGCCACTCCCTAGATAGAAGTCCCTGTTCGAATCCGCTACGGACGTTAGTCCATTACACAGGGTGCCTTTCGCTGGAGCGAACACCAAATCAATAATAGCAAAACGGAAGGTAGTTGCCAGATAACCTAATGGCGAGATGATGAATGTGCAGTCAGCGTTCTATCAAACCAGTCAACCGTCGCCTTGATCACTTTTTTACCATAGGCTGGCTTTGGCTCATCCAGTACGTTATAGATATGACCTGCTCCACCAATTAACAGAAAGGACTTATCCAGAGTTGGCACTCGCTTCAACCACTCTCGATCATGTGAAGGGAGATAATCCTGATCACCTCTGATGGTTAAAAATGCCCCGGGGTATTTCGCTAAATTGAGACCTGCCTGTACCCCAACATAGGAAGCCAGAAAGGCCCGGGTTAATGTAATATCAGTCCAATCACTGTATACAGACCGCCCATTTTTCATTGCAAGCCGGGCGGCATCTGAATACTTCTTATTACCGTCTACTCTCATACTCTCGGCAGCGGACCATAGCACCATTGATTTGAACCATGAGGGGTTATCCGTTGCAATTGTCATGGCGGTTAGCCCACCAAGACTAAATCCATTTACCCCAATAGTCGCCCTGGGGAGTTGATGTTTAAGATAGTTATACGCCGCACTTGCTTCATTTGTACGAGATTCATGGGTTGATGTAACGACATACTTTGCCCGCATGCCCTCCCCACTAAAATTGAATCGGAGACTGGCTATCCCTCTATTCGCGAGCTCGTTGGCAAGGTCATGGTACAAGTTGCCGACCTCATCCATCTCGCCATTCCAGCCATGGAGTAGTAGTACAGCCCGGGAAGAACCATTCATTTTCTCTGGCATCATTAGCTTGCCACTTAATCCTGGTTCAATCTGCACAGAACGATCTTCGGCACTTGCGGTCGTCGTATCAGCACTTGTGGTTGCAATAGATGCGCCACAGGCGAGAATCACGACCAATCGCAGTAGAGAAAACAAAGCGTTTCTACCGGGAATACTGGAAACGATCACTAGGATTTAGACACAGCAATGGGGTGTTCCGAGTCCATGCGCAGGTGGGTAAAAACTAACAGGGCACAGCTCCCAATCTCAAAGATCAATGGCGCCAGCGTTTCAGGTACATATCCAAAAGCTGCATAACCATAGAGTCTGCCGCTTGCAGCAACCGCCATGAGCAGTGCAGTTGCAAGCAACCAGGTTGAATGACCGGCACGTAATCCCAGTGCAATCATGATGGCGCCACCGAAGAACAGTCCACCCATATCCGCAAGGAGGTTATTCACCCCCTGGGGACCTATCGCTTGTACGACCCAGCCGACAGACATTTCCTCGAACGTAAACCACCATTGCCCACCCAGAAACATCAGCAACGCCGCATAAAGTCCGCAACCTATCTTTAGCCCTAATGTCATGTTCATCCCCTGATTGTTTTTGTTGATGCACTTCTATGAGGGTAGTAGTTATAGCATCACTCAAGAAGAAGGCAAGCTCGATCATTTCACTAAAACGGGTCTTTATTCATTTCGGACCTGCAACAATCGGTAAAACAGGGATAAAGACCGAAAAGTCTTTAGATATTGATCCATGCTGTCGACCTACTCGGCGGCGGATTGTACAGTTTCCGAATGATCAAACTTTCCAGTTTTCAGAAATTGAAGCGTCTGCCTAACGACTTCTTCATCACGCATCATGAAAGTATGCGTGACCGGTAGAACGATGTGATCCGACATGCCATCAAGCTTCGTGTTGGCAACGGAGACTTTTCCATCATCCGGATTCACGAGGAAATTCGATAAAATCAGATTCACGGAACGACTTCCCGCAATAATACCCACCTCAAAATCAGCAGAACCGAGAGAGTTGGGGATACTGGTAGGTTCAGTGCCTAATTGCATTCCTGCCGGACCGTTAATAAGTTCATAGCCAGGGAAATCACGAAGTACATCAACAACATGGCTACCTTTGTTGGGCGGGCCTAACATCACGACCCGGCCTAATCGCTCTAGCTCATGATTCCCAAGATAATGGCGGACTAATATTCCACCTAGAGAATGAGTGATAAAATGCACCGTCATGTCCGGCGAGCAGTCATCTAGTGCTAATGGTATTTGTGTTTCAGACAAGTCAGCGATTGGGTATTTGGTCGACGGATAATCAAAATTAACGGTCTCGAATCCAGCTTCAACCAGTGTTGCTTCAATAATCGACATTGAGGCATTCGTTCGTGCAAGCCCATGTAACAATATCACACAGTCGCTAGCACTCGCCTCGGATGCCATTAATGGAATCGCCAGTAGTGCCAGGAAGAGTCTATCGAACCTAATCATGACTGCGAGGTTAACATCCTATTGTAAATTCTGATCAATTTTTCTGGCTCATCGCCGAGGCTCGCAGAATTGCGGGGTCGGGGTAAAATTTACAAAAAGCTTAAATTGCGGGGTCGGGGTAAAATTTACAAAAAGCTTACACAAGGTTAAGAAATAGCTCAGA
>CAZAZB010000505.1:0-2886 GCA_964489485.1 uncultured Pseudomonadales bacterium
GGTAGATGACCTGCGCCATTATCTTGATAATGATCTACGGTTTTTGAGGCAGTTTCGCTAGACCAGGCTCTGCGCTTTGTTAATACAGTGTTTCAGATGATATATTCATATTTGTTAAATATGAATAATTAGAGAGTTGAAAGATGGCGACGACTAGCTTGAGTTTAGGTGAGCATTGGGAAGTGTATATACGAAACGAGGTTCAGAGCGGTCGATACGGATCTGCCAGTGAAGTAGTGCGAGATGCTTTGCGGACATTGGAAGAGAGAAAATCCAAACTTGCACTGCTAAGGGCCCATTTAGCCGAGGGCGAAGGCCAGGCGAAAAACGGATCCTACATTGAGGACTTTTCGGTAGAGCGGTTACTGGATGACATCGATAGTGATAGTTAGGGGGGCTCTGATTAATGTACAGAGTAACTCCTCGGGCAAATGAAGACCTGAAGAATATTGCCCGATATACAAAGTTGCGATGGGGAATCAAACAGCGAGATCGGTATTTGCAGGACATTGTTGACCTGTTTCAACAACTGGGTCAACAGCCTCAGTTAGGTCGACACCGGGCGGATATTGCTGAAGGGTATTACTGCCTGCCCATACATTCGCATCTCGTTTTCTATCTGATCGGAGACGATGGTATAGATGTGATCGGCGTACCGCATAAGAAGATGGATGTTTATAACTATTTTGGCACAAGTGACTACCCCGTTTGTACCAGGGAAAAGTAAATGAAATTTAGCGAAAACTGGCTCAGGGAATTTGTTGACCCAGACCTGACGACACAAGAACTGGTCGAACAGTTAACCATGGCAGGACTTGAGGTCGATGGTATCTCGCCTGTCGCAACGGCATTCAGCAAAGTTGTCGTCGGTGAGATTCTCGAGAGAAGTCCACATCCGGATGCAGACAAGCTGGCGGTTTGCCGTGTTAGCAGCGGTGAGGAAGAACATCAGGTCGTTTGTGGTGCGCCGAATGCGCGTGCTGGTATAAAGGTACCTTTCGCACTCATCGGCGCTAAACTAGAAGACTTCAAAATCAAGAAGGCCAAACTTCGCGGCGTTGAATCCTTCGGCATGCTCTGTTCTGAAAGGGAGCTGGGCATTAGTGATAACCATGAAGGGTTGATGGAGCTTCCCCTCGATGCACCTGTTGGTGACGATGTTCGCGATTATCTGAAGCTGGATGACTCGATCATTGAACTGGATCTCACGCCAAACAGAAGTGACTGTCTTGGCATGACAGGTCTCGCCAGGGAAACAGGTTTGATTAACTCAATGGACGTCAGCTATCCGACAATAGAACCGGTAGCCGCAACCATTAAAGACACCTTTCCAGTCGATCTCCAGGCGGGGGATGCCTGCCCGCGTTTTGTCGGTCGTGTCATACGTAATATTGATCTCACGGCAGAATCCCCACTATGGATGAAAGAAAAACTTCGCCGTGCTGATATTCGAAGCATCGACCCTATTGTCGATGTCACCAACTTCATCATGCTCGAACTCAATCACCCGATGCATGCCTACGACCTGCAGGCGCTCCAGGAAAAAATAGTGGTCAGGCAATCGAATGCTGGTGACAAGATCACATTGCTCGACAATTCCGAAGTAGAACTGCAGGCCGACACACTGCTTATCACAGATGCATCGGGTCCAATTGGCATCGGCGGCGTCATGGGCGGTCTATCCACCGCGGTGACCAGTGAAACAAAAGATATCCTTCTCGAATGTGCCTTTTTTGCACCGGTAGCCATCGCTGGTCGCGCACGATCCTATGGCATGAGTACTGATGCGGCGCATCGTTTCGAGCGAGGTGTCGACTGGCAGGGTCAGGTCGATGCCATGGAACGGGCGACGGCATTGCTGCTGGAAATTGCGGGTGGCGAGGCAGGACCTGTTGTCGATACGGCGCTGAAAGATCAACTACCAGGCAATAATCAGGTCATGCTGCGCTCGGACCGAATCAAACGGTTGCTCGGTGTCGATATTCCCGACGCAGATGTCGATGAAATGCTGACCAGACTGGAATTCAACCATTCCAAAGATACATTTGAAGGTCAGGAAGGTTGGTTAGTAAGTGCTCCCTCACATCGTTTCGATATTGCTATCGAAGCCGACCTGATTGAGGAAATCAGCCGGGTTTATGGCTACAACAATTTGCCCGTCCGGACCCCTGTCACCCATCTTGAGATGGCACCCGTGCCGGAAGATAAGCTGTCCCTGGATCGGATTCGTGAACAACTGGTGGCCCGGGGCTATCAGGAAGCGATCACTTATAGTTTTGTCGACCCGACAATGCAGGCATCACTTGATCCAGAATGTGAGCCGATCGGCCTCGCTAATCCTCTGTCTGGCGAGATGTCTGTGATGCGCACGACGCTCTGGACAGGGCTTCTTAAGTCGTTGATCTATAATGTCAATAGACAACAAGACCGGGTGCGGCTGTTCGAAGTCGGCCTGCGCTTTCGTCAGACACCCAACCAGGAGTCGCTAACATTGGATAACATCACCCAGGAAAAAGTGATTGCTGGTGTTGTTTGTGGCACCAGAGCTGAAGAGAACTGGGCGGATGCTCCTCAAGCTATTGATTTCTTTGATGTTAAAGGAGATCTGGAGAGCATTCTCGCCCAGACAGGCAACCTTGATAATTTTGAGTTCAACCCGGCCAGCCATCCGGCATTGCAGCGTGGTCAGAGTGCGCAAATCACGAGAGACGGCAATCTGCTAGGGTACATGGGGCTTATTGACCCCAGAATTCAAAAATTGCTCGATATTAAAATCCCCATATATCTTTTCGAGCTAAAACTAGACGTACTTATAACAAAAACAGTTCCCGTTATGACACCCTTGTCGCGCTTTCCAGAGGACAGGCGAGATCTTGCCATTCTTGC
>CAZAZB010000506.1:0-2879 GCA_964489485.1 uncultured Pseudomonadales bacterium
GCTGGCGATATCATTGACTGGTATAGCGAGGGGCAGGACCACCCCATTCGTTTTCTTAACCCGGACCTTGGACTGATTAATATTGAGGACGACATTCCGCTCTTTATTTCTGCCTTCGGAGAGAAATCGCGGAAGTTGACGGCAATGATGGGCGCGGGCTGGTTAAACTTTGGTGGCTCACCTGATGATGCGCTGCAATCGCTCGAGGCGATGCAGGTTGAATGGCAAGCCACCGATCAGGGCAATGAACTACACAGTACGCTATTCACCCTGGGATGTGTTTTGGAATCCGGCGAATCTGCTACCAGTGAGCGTGCCCTCGCCCAGGCGGGACCACTGGCCGCGGTTGGGTACCATGCACTGGTTGAAGGCTTTGCATCAGAAATGATTGGCAATATGTTCCCACCAGAACGCGTGGAGCAAATTGAAAAATATCGGGCAATCTATGAGCAATATGAACCTGAAGATGCACGATATTTGCAACTCCATCGCGGACATCTTATGTTCAATCGTCCGGAAGAAATTCCATTTCTAACAAATGATCTCATGCTCGGATCAACATTTACTGGCACAAAGGATCAACTAATTGACAATATCCGACGGCTTGAAGAAGGGGGTTTCAGCCAGTTCACAATACAACTTGTTCACGGGCAGGAGGACGCTCTGAATGACTGGGCAGACCTCTTGGAAAAAGTTTAGCACGATTGATTATCTAAAAAGCTCTTAATCACCTTGTGAATCGCAGCTGGTTTTTCATGCCAGATTGAATGGCTCGCGCCCTTTATTTCAGAGAAAACACAGCCCTTGATACGGTTTGCGTATCTACTGCCTGTGGTTGGCGTTGCCTCATCATGTTCACCGCAGATTATAAGTGTTGGTACTTTTATTTTTGAAAGGTCGGCCAACCGGGTATAAGTTTTCAAGGTACCCGTGGGCTCAAACTCACTGGGACCCCACATATATTCATAGACTTTATTGCCATTCGCGTTTTTTTGCTTTGCAATCTCTTTAGTTTTCTTCTTGTCTCGCAATACATGTTTCAAGTAATAGGCTGCCATGGCATCACGATAGACTTTTGAATCCGTCGCACCTATTTCATGGCAAGTGTTAAGAATGTGCTGTGTTTTGGCTGGCAGGCCCTCGATCAGTCTCCGTCCATCTGTTTTCCAGTCTCGTGAACTAAATAGAGGTGACTGAAAGACCAGCGAACGGACACCACGCCCCTCGCGCCGTAGATAGTATTCAAGCGCCAGCGTTGTACCCCAGGAACCACCCATCAAATGGAATTCATCAAGACCCCATTCCTTCACCAGGATTTCAAGCTCTGCAACAAATGTCTGAATATTCCAGCGCTTCCTGGTGGTCTTTGAGCTCCTGCCGCCACCAATTTGCGTATAGCAGTAGACTGGACGATTCTCCGCAAGCCTGAAAACATTAGCATCTGGTCGATGCATGCCTCCGGGACCGCCATGCAACCAGATAATTGGTGTCTTGCCTTTGCGGCCTTTCTTCGTGTAGTGGCTACTACCAAGCTTATGATGAATGAACGCCATTTGGTTTAGCTCCTAACCGGTTACACGTCTGACTCATGCTTACTCTGACAACCAATACACATCGGCGCTTCCGGGTAGGCTTTCAATCTGGGGAAAGCAATAATCTCATCGCACTCAATGCAATAGCCATAGAGTTCATCAACGAATCGCTGCTTTGCGCGAACAACTTCCTTGAGTCGATTCCGAATGACATTTCGATTGGCAACCAGAATGCTCTGGTTGTGCATTTCATCCATTCGCGACAAACGCCCGATATTGTCTTTCAGCTTGACCGGCTTTGTTCCGGCTTCCGTCTTGTCCAACAATTCCTGTAAGGAAGTTTCCAATGCCAGTAGATCTGCCTGTAATTCCTTAAGTTGTGGGCCTGCCAGGGTGCTTGTCACGGTGATTGTAAAAAACGATCAGCCAGCATTCACTTTGATCAGCTCTACTTCGAAGACCAATACTGTATTACCAGGAATTGGACCAGTGCCTCTCTCGCCATAGCCAAGCTCTGGTGGAACATACAAACGCCACTTGTCTCCTTCCTGCATGAGCTGCAATGCTTCTGTCCAGCCTGCAATGACTCTATTCACCGGGAATGAGATTGGCTCACCGCGGTCAACGGAACTGTCAAACACCTTACCATCGAGGAATGTACCATGATAATGCGTCAGCACACTGTCTGTTGGACCAGGGGTCGCGCCGTCACCGGACTCGATAACTTCATACTGCAATCCGGATGCGGTGACTGTTACACCTTCCTTGTTTGCATTTTCGGTGAGGAATATTTTGCCTTCGTCGGCAGGACTATCTGTACTCATATTTTCTTCCAATTGGGAATCTTCTGTTTGGGTTGCAGGATCAGTGCCTGAATCGGGAGAGCAGGCAGCCAGTAGTGAGGCTATCATCGATAGTAAAAACAGTTTTAGCATTTGGATTCCGGCATTAATCTGGCATGAATTTTCAGCGGGCAAGTTTAGCACAGGTTTTGCTTCTGCTCTTATTTTTACAGGGTCTATTGTGTACTAACCCGTCTGCTGAAATACGGGCCATTGATCGACAATCTCACTGCCTCGAAACACAAGAAGATCACCGAACTGCAACATGACATGTTCGCTCTGGGTAGGACGCAGGAACATATAGTCGTCCACCTTCAAGTCAACAGAACGTGAGGTAGAAACAGGTTCCTGGTTGGTACTGTGAAAAATTGGATCTGGAATGCCTGAGGGTGACACAAATTTGGCTTTCCAATAGCCGCCATAGATATAATAAAGCCGCTCTCTGTTCGGGTCCCAGGCAGATAACAGTTTACCCAGGCTCGGCATCACAGGCACTTTCAGTTCG
>CAZAZB010000507.1:0-2873 GCA_964489485.1 uncultured Pseudomonadales bacterium
ATGTTCGCCATTCACCTGGGGTTCAATTATTACTTCCAGACCAGCCAGGTTCTCCAGTGGTTTTATCGCCTTGGTATTTGTATCCTGGACAAAAAACAAATGATGACGTTCATCATCCATTGATACCCCAGAAACGTTCATCATGCAGGTAGAGTCGCCGTCCATCTGGATAGCATGGTTGAACGATAGAGCCCCAAGGATCATCAAGAAAAAACTCCTGTGTACTACTCATCCTCTTCATACCCTTCGTATGAGCTTACTTCCTGCAACCGGCTCCACACTTTACCTACCATGTAGCTGTGCTTGGTCTTCTTCACTATTTTAGCTATTTCCTGGCTGGTTTTCCCTTTCAAGTTTTCCGATCGGGGCAATGATACCGTGTACCCAACAGTTGGAACATGACCATGCCCAAGTCGCAGAGCAGTCTTGTCATCTTCCGAAAATTTAGTCCATGGTTTATCAGGGCCCACAGCAACTGCAAAAAGATAGATCAAAAGACCCGGAGCTTCGCGCTCTTCCGAACATATATAGTCGAAACTAACGGGCTTTTTATTTTCAATTTCATCCCGCACGACTTTCCTAGCGTCTTTTGAAATGAATAGCTTTTCATCATCGGAGTTACCCAGATGAACGCTCGCAACCTTGTAGGTTCCGTTGTCAACATCCTGGATCATACGACGCTTCGCCAAATGAATTTTTAGGCTCGGTAGTAACTTAAACTCGGAACGATCAATGAAGCTTTTGTCCTTTCCTTCCAGAGACTCTGCCCATTGCACTGTGCCAGAATTATTCTGGTTAAAGATAATCACTTTAGGAAGAGCGAGACCCAAGTCATCCATTTTTCGCAGATGGTTTGTAAGGGCCTGATTACCTAGGTCATCTTCTGGCAAGTCCATTTCATTAATGAAATCGATTATCCGCGAATATTCGACACCTTCAATCACCAAGGAACCGGTCTCGTTATCTACTTTGCTCTTACCATACTCAACAAGAGAACTGACAAACCTCTTAACATACTCGAGATTGCGAAGATTGACCTCCTCTTCAGGACGAAAACGGAATCGTCGTTGCACCTGCCCCCACAAATCCTGTGATCGTACTGTGGTATCAGACCAACCAATCTTGTTTCTGGCCGTAATAATCATGGCACCAGGGTGATCTCGCACCTTGAGCCCAAAATCTTTTGGTCGCTGCTCTCGCTTGCTCATCAATTCGAGTTCTTGATATAGCTCTCGAATAGTCGAGGCAATAAACGAATACCACTCAATTGATTCATCAGGTAGAAAAACCCGACAAAGATCTTCGTAACCTGGACGATATCCGAACCAGCGACACATCTGCATAAGTGTGTCGTAAGCTTTCGAGTTTCTAGCAAAATAAGAAATACTTAGCCCTTCAAGTGTCAGGCCTCTCGACAATTTGTGCCCTCCTATAACAATTGCGCACAAACCATATTCCTTGTGCTTAGAATAATCGAGATCTCGACCATCAATAGATGCTGATGACTGATTTATCGCCCACACTTTAACTTTACCTGACGCTTCAATTAACCCGGTAAAAATTTCCTGGTAAGACTCGCCAACAGAGAAAACTTTGTCAAAGGTCATCTCAATATCTTTTAGGACAGACACACTTCTAGCCGCTTCTAAACCTAACCCAGAATATGATTGGAGCGCGTCGTCAATCACCTTATGATAAGTGGCTATCAGTCG
This sequence comes from uncultured Pseudomonadales bacterium, assembly GCA_964489485.1. Classification (GTDB taxonomy): domain Bacteria; phylum Pseudomonadota; class Gammaproteobacteria; order Pseudomonadales; family Azotimanducaceae. The sequence goes on from CAZAZB010000507.1 coordinate 1,713, forward strand.
CTCCAGTTGATTTTGATGCACTTGGAGATGTGAAATGTTAACCAGCATCGTATTGTGCGAATACCTCTCGCCCCTCAGCGCGCGGATTGCCACAACGAGTAAAAACGAACGAACAGCTTCTTTCAGGCTGTCTGGAATAGACATGATCTCCTGATAACCCTTTAATTCATATATTGGGCCGTAATCTTTTATCGCGATGGCTGGTGTGTGTCCAGATACCGTCGATTGTCCTTCCTCCAGTTCGTTTTCCTGTCTTTGCCCAAAAAAGAAGTCCTGCCCTAGATAGTTGTCAGGGACAGGGATTTTCATCATAAAGTCTGTAGGAAATAAATCATCACTGACAGAGAACGAACTATTATCGGGATCAATAAAAATATTAGCGAACGGTGTAGCCGTATATCCAATGTAGGTATTTCGATGAAATAACCGCAGAAGCTTGCGAATATATTCATTGGTTTTGGTCACTTCTTCCTTGTGATGTTTTGTATTAATTGATGCGTAATCTGCCTCATCATCAATCAGCAGCAGCGGTCCTTCCAGTTTCTTCCCTGTCTCAGGATTCAGAAAATGGTAGTCTTTAATCCAGGTATGCAGACGCTCCATAACGCCTGTGTGCTTCTTGATAGTAAAAATCACCGGGTCTTCGCCAGTTAGCTTAAAACCTAATTTACCGGCAAATGCTTTATTGAAATCACCTATTGTTGTTGTACCAGTGTTGATGCTATTTTGACGAAAAATCCCCACGCCAATAGGCAGTGGTGCTGTCGCTTTCGCATCAGCCAAATGCCTAGATTCAATCCCTAATACTCCTTCGTCCACACGCTCCTGGGTTTGTCGACGTAGGTCATTAAGGTGTCCACCGAGCAAAATGATTGTTTTGTAACCACAGTCGATAGCTTTGTTGATAAGTCCGATATAGTTCTGTGTCTTGCCAGACTGGACATTCCCCATAACCAGCCCCTTTCTCGACCAGGTGCCGGGAGTAGTTGGATCGCCAGAATAGTCTAGGATGTCATCTATTACCTTCTCATTTGCTTTCAAGATTGTCTTCGGCCTGCCTTTAGATTCAAGCATGCTCTCGTATGCATGCCAGTGTGACCAAGTAAATTCGTTTTTCTTGCTATGAAACCAGCGTGGCAGGTCAGGGTTATGAAGCTCTAT
>CAZAZB010000508.1:0-2851 GCA_964489485.1 uncultured Pseudomonadales bacterium
TATCTCGAGATGTTCAACCGCTCCGAAACCCCTGATTGTGCGGGGAATTCGAGCCTCCCACTCCTGGTCGTAGGTGCTTGCTAACGTCTGCTGTTTCTCGAACCCAATCCAAAGGATGAGCACCGGCAGGAACAAGAAGAGTAGTGTTCCACTAAGAATTAATTTTCGAGCCATGTCATTACTCACGCGTGTCCGAATTTCTGGCTGGATATTGGCGGTTCAGGACGGTGCTGTCGATAGGCTTTTCTGCAGAGCGGGGAGGCATGATTGCCGGGGCTAGAATAGGGCTGGAGGAATGAGTTGAAAGGTCGATTCCTAGTAGTGAACAGTTGAACGGGAAAGTGGAATTTTCAAGCGTGAGTTCGAACAGTCATCACTCTAGTCTAGGGAACCGCTGACTCAACGGTTTACTGTTGTCGAGGCAAGGCAACTCATAGAGAGGAAAATCATGAATATGCCCTAGATTCTGGTATGTAGTCCGCACTCACGATCAGAGATGACCTTGGTTGGATCAAAGTAGTCTGGCTCGTTGGGTAACGAATAACGCTGAAGATATCTGTCAAGGTCGTCATCGGACCAGTTTAAAAGCGGTGCAACTTTCAGGCAACCCAAAGCTGTCTCGCTCACGATATCAAGTGATTGACGAAAACGAGACTGTTCTCGACGAATTCCGGTCAACCAGATGGGGGGTTTCAGGATACTAATCGCTCGCTCGAATGGTTCAAGTTTTACCTGCCGCGTAAATTCGTCATGCAGTGGCTCCTCGACACCGGGAATACCACCCATCAATACATTTCTTCGTACCGATGTCATCTCTGGCGCATAGATTTGCATGTTGAGAGATAATAATACAGTTAGATTATTCGCAAACCGGTAAGTGGCAGATGTGTTGTATCCCGTATCAACCCACAATACAGTGGCATTATGTTGCTTTATGCTGACGAGGTGCAGCAGCGCTGCAGATTTGTCACCAAAAGTAGTCGTCGTGAGCGTGCGTTGGCTTTGGCAAAATGCCCAGTCAATGATTTCTGCTGCGGACTTATTGGAAAGGTAGCGATTGATTTTGTCTACATCGTTCATGATGCTCGTTTCGCTGGGTATCGGAGAGGCGCAGCAGCACCCCTACAAGCACGGGAGTATTGAATGGGCGTGTCACCAAACCAGTGACATTTTTCTGATAGCTTTACAACTTGTCCTACGATAATCAAGGTTGGTGACTCGAACCCACAGACTTCTACGTCTGCAGATAAGTTATCGACACTGCTCAGGAGAGTCCGCTGGTTCGTGCTGGTACCTCGTTCAATTGCCGCAGCGGGTGTATCCTTCGCAATCCCATTCTCCTGAAGTTTTTTGCAGATTGACTCCAGATGACCAAGACCCATGTAAAATACCAGGGTTAGACGATCATTGGTCAGATTTAACCAGGACAAACCCAGGTCACCATTGTTTCTCCCGTGGCCTGTGAGAAACATTACATGATCTGCATAATCCCGATGAGTCAGGGGAATGCCTGCGTAGGTTGAGCACCCACTAGCGGCAGAGATACCTGGTACGATCTGAAAGAGGACGCTGGCCTCAACCAGTGCTTCTACTTCTTCGCCACCGCGACCGAAGATGAAAGGATCACCTCCCTTGAGGCGACAAACTCGATTGCCTTCTTTCGCTAACCGGATGAGGTCCTTATTGATATCATCCTGCTTCCTGATGTGATTGCCTTTCATTTTGCCAACAGGGATTTTCAGCGCATCTCGTCGCACAAGTTCCAATATCTGGCGAGAAACCAGGTTGTCGTAGAATACAACATCCGCCTGTTGCATCAGCCGAAGGGCTTTTAACGTTAGAAGCTCCGGATCACCTGGACCAGCACCGATCAGAAACACCTCACCCTTTAGCTGGGTCTGTGCGTCTGCGTGATTGGCCAATTGTTCGTCAAAGAGCTTTTTGGCCTTGTCTTTCTGACCATGCAATACCTGATGGGCGACGGGGCCCTCGAAGGTATGCTCCCAGAATAAACGCCTTGCCGTGAGCGAGTGCAATTGCTCTTTTACAAGTCCTCGGAATTTACCGGCGAATGCAGCAAGGCGTCCGTATGAGATCGGGATGAGGGTTTCAATTTTTTGCCGAATCATTCGGGATAATACAGGTGCCATGCCAGCACTTGAAATTGCAATTGTCACAGGAGATCGCTTAACGATGGCGGGTGTAATAAATCGGCTCGAGGCTGGGTCATCAACGACGTTGACCAGTATGCCCGCATGTTCTGCAAGCTCCGAAATGAGCCGATTCAAGTTCGAATTACTGGTTGCTGCAATGACAAGTCTTGCGCCGGATAGATCCCCCGGTTCAAACTTTCTGGCAGCTTGTTCGACTTTGCTAAGTCTTGCCCAGGTTGCTATTTCTCGGGTAAAGGTTGGCGCGATGACAGTCACCCTGGCATGAGCATCCATCAGCAAACTGATTTTTCGTGTGGCGACCTCACCTCCGCCGATTACCACACAACGCTGGTTCCGTAGGTTCAGGAAAATGGGATAGTTTTCCAATCCTAGTTACCTACCAACTTAGGATAATCTTTTTGATGAGCAGTCGCGTATTTAGAGATCTTTTCTTTCAAGGTCTTTTCTTTGTAGAACAATGTCTGATAATCCACAGAAAAAGGCCGGAGGAATCTGGCAGCCTGTCGGACGTCCACATCTTCGTTGAACGCATAGGCATTGAAGCCACAGCGGTCCATCAGGAAAAGCTGATCAACCAATACTTCACCTGTAGCCCGCAATTCCCCGCTGTACCCATATCGGCTGCGAAGCAGGTGCGCCTGACTATAACCCCGCCCATCAACTGCCATTGGAAAGTC
>CAZAZB010000509.1:0-2850 GCA_964489485.1 uncultured Pseudomonadales bacterium
AAGATGGAAATGATCAACCTTTCCGAAGGTGAAATGCAAAAAAAGATTAATATTGCGGAAGGCAAGGCCGAGGAGATTATCGCCATTTCAAGAGCAACTGCAAATTCGATTGAAAAATTGGCAAACGTTATTGATAAAATAGGAGGAGAAGAAGCCATAAAATTACAAATGGCAGAAAAGTATCTCTCAAAACTGAAGCACTTGGCTAATGGAAAGACCCGAATCATTCTTCCAGCGAATCTCATGGATTTTGAAGGTTGGTTGAAATCGGTCGGATTGGCACCAAATTCCGACCGTACAATTCAGAGGGATTGAATATTTTGGCATCTGGGAGATCCTGATTTACAAGGCAAATAGAATGTCAATCCCCCCAAATGAAAGGAAGAATGATAAACAAGCTTGATTACGATTCCGGCAATCGCTTGCGGGAGAACTTACTTTTAAAGTCGTGTCCAGATTATTGATTTGCGAGCGAAAGCTTGTCTTAATTTCTAGGATTCAAAAACCAAGAGTACAGGAAGAAAGGGAGGGAGTTTGTTGCATCGTAACTATTCAGCATAAAAAAGCTTGACAAGGATTTAGTGTGATTTTATCGGATAGGCATGAGGTATTGTGCAGGCGGAATTACCCCCAGATAAGGCCCTCAGTTTCGTTCTGTGGGTTCTGGTTTTTTAAGTCCAGCCCGCGCCCCATCCAAATCATTATCTCGCGCGGTGTCGCCACTGTGGGAGAAAAAATCCAATCTAAAAACATGCCTTATAATATCCTTATGGTCGTGGTGATCAGGGAGAGTATTGTGGCAATAGATGATATCGATGTTGAGGCAACACTCAAGAAAGTGAAGCGTCTTTTAGGTGAGGAGAAGACCCTGTCTCCCGCACTGAAATCAACGATCGAGATGCTTGTCTTGATCGTGAGTCTGCTTATCAATCGATTGGGTCTCAATAGCCAAAATAGCAGCAAACCTCCATCCAGCGATCTTAACCGTCCGCGCCAAAACAGGAAGAGCGGCAACAGAAAGATTGGTGGACAGCAGGGACATATTGGCTCAACTTTGAAAAAAGTGGATGAGCCTGATGAAATCAAAATCCTGAAAGTTGATAAAAAAACACTGCCTCGTCACACTCAATATCGAGAAGTCGGATTTGAATCGCGACAAGTCATCGACTGCAAGATTTCGATGATCGTGACCGAATATCAGGCGCAAATACTTGCGGATGAAGCGGGCAAACGCTATGTCGCCTCTTTCCCGAAAGGCGTGAGTCGGCCGGTACAATATGGCCTTAATTTAAAATCAAATTCAGTCTACATGTCTCAATTCCAACTCATTCCTTACAACAGGATACAGGATCATTTTAAAGATCAGATGCAGATCGCTTTAAGCGGCGCTACGATCTACAACATCAACAAACAAGCCTACGAGTCATTAGAGCGTTTTGATCGTATCGCCAAAAGCACCTTGGCGAGATCTGAACTCATCCATGCAGATGAAACGGGGATCAATGTGGGTGGCAAACAGATCTGGCTTCATTCCGCCGGAAATAACACCTGGACCTATTTTTATCCTCACAGTAAGCGGGGGACTGAGGCGATGGACGCCATCGGGATCTTGCCTGCGTTTGGTGGGATTCTGTGTCATGACCACTGGAAGCCCTACTTTAAGTATGCTTGCACACACGCGCTGTGCAACGCCCATCACCTGAGGGAGTTGACCCGAGCCTGGGAGCAAGACAAACAAGCTTGGGCGAATGGGATGAAGTCCTTTCTTGAAGAGATCAATCAAGCAGTTCATGAGGCAGAGGGACAATTATCGCCACATCAATCGGAGCAGTACCGGAGAGCGTACAGGGCTTTGCTTAAGAAAGCCGAATTAGAATGTCCTGCGCCGGATGAATCAAAACGTCGCGGACAACGCGGCAGGATGAAGCGATCAAAAGCAAGAAACCTGCTTGAGCGATTGCTTAAATATGAAGATGAGGTCTTGCGGTTCATGGGAGTCAAGATTGTGCCATTTACCAATAATCCGGGTGAAAATGATATCAGGATGACGAAAGTCCAGCAGAAGATATCCGGCTGTTTCCGTTCGATGGAAGGCGCTTATATTTTTTGCCGAGTCCGCAGCTATCTCTCGACTTGCCGAAAGAATGGCATCAATCCAAGCGAGGCCTTGAAGTTGTTGTTTATTGGTGTCGCTATCTACTCCACTAATGTCCCGATAGCCTCACCCTGAACCACCCGCATCAGGTTACCCGGCTCAAACAGGTTGAACACCCGCACCGGCACATTCTGGTCACGGCATAGCACCAACGCCGTGGTATCCATCACACGCAGTTTCTTCACAATAGCTTCGTCATAACTGAGTGATTCGTAACGCACAGCTTGCGGATTTTCCATCGGGTCGGAATCGTAAACGCCATCGACCTTGGTGGCTTTGAGCATAATCTCGGCGCCAATCTCAATAGCCCGCAGGCTGGCGGCGGAGTCGGTGGTAAAAAACGGGTTACCGGTGCCGGCAGCAAACAGCACGATGCGTCCCTTTTCCAGATGACGTACTGCGCGGCGACGAATATAGTCTTCACTCACCTGATTGATCTTGAGCGCCGACATCACCCGGCACTGACTGCCCAGTTTTTCCAGGGCATCCTGCATGGCCAGTGCATTGATCACCGTAGCGAGCATGCCCATATGATCACCGGTTACCCGGTCGATACCACCCTGGGCCAACCCCGCACCGCGAAATATATTGCCACCGCCGATGACCAGACCGATTTCCATGCCCTGCGCGGCGAGTTCGTGTATCTCACCTGCAACACGGCGAATGGTTACCGGATCAATGCCATAATCACCACT
>CAZAZB010000510.1:0-2846 GCA_964489485.1 uncultured Pseudomonadales bacterium
GAGTAGTCTTACCAGCCCCATTAGGCCCGATAAGACCAGTAATAGTGGCATGACCGATGAAATGGGCTGGACTCGTGCGCAATACACACTTCCACGCACCATCGGACAAATCGTCATGGCATTCTCCGGCTTCTTTATAGGCACCTACGTCGACAAACTGGGCGCCAGGCGATTCATGATGACAGGCGTTTTCGTTCTTGCGGCCGCGCTCTACCTCCTCAGCCTTATCACGACACTGTGGCAGTGGATTCTACTTAATGGCGTTTTGTTGACCATGGGTTCAGCGTTAATTGGCAATCTCGTCGTCAACGTGACGCTTTCTAAATGGTTTGTAGAGTTTCGTGGTCGCGCTATCGCACTGGCGGCAATGGGCGTTTCGTTTGGTGGCGTGTTGTTAACCCCGCTGATGACCTACATTATTGATACGGAAGGATGGCGTGTCGCCTGGCAGTTTCTTTCACTCGGCGCAATCATCTGTGTTATTCCCGCCGCATTCGCCATGCGTCGTGCCCCTGAAGACTATAACCTGTTGCCTGATGGTCGTTCCCAGGCTGACGCATTGGCAGGACTCACCCACAAGGCAATGACAGACTTCAAAAATTCAATTACACGAAGACAAGCGCTTCGGACCTCTTCATTTTATATGTTGGTACTGGCATTCGGACTATTTGGTATCACTATTCAGGTCATGTTGTTACAAACAGTACCCTTTTTGACAGATGCAGGTTTTTCCAGGGCGACAGCTGCGATGATGATCACCGTGGCATCCGTTCCTGCACTCCTGTCAAAACCCGTCTGGGGATGGTTGATTGATGGATTGGAGGCAAAACCTCTCGCCGCAACGAGCGCCGGACTCACTGGGCTTTCGCTTTTTATCATCGTACTTTCCGTTCAATCTGAATCACAGATCTGGATGTATATAGGTTTTGTCATGCTCGGACTCGGATGGGGCGGGATGATCCCACTGCAGGAAGTCATCTGGGCATCGTTTTTTGGTCGCCGTTATCTCGGTTCCGTGCGCAGCGCAGCACTTCCCTTCTCAATTCTTCTTACATCCGGTGCGCCCCTGGCGACATCATACTACTATGATGTTGTGGGTAACTATGACGGAGCGATATTGTTCGTGGGAGCCGCCAATTTGATTTCTGCTACGATGATTCTTTGGATACCAAAGCCAACGGCGAAAAGCGACAGTCTGTCCATTTAGGCTTTGGCTGAGTTATTGATCCCGTATTTACAACTAACAGTTCTATTACGCAATTTGCACCACGGGGATTATATTGGCCGGAAGTGATTTTCGCCCGACGGTTTTCAGTCCATAAACAACCAACAGAAAAGACATCGCACTACCGACCAGCCACAAACCAGAGAAGAGCGGATGGGCAGCAAAGGTACCCACCTGATAAATGACCGTTGCGGTGAGGTAACCCAGGCCAATCGTCCAACTGAACACCAGTAACATCCATCGCAGACCTGCCTCCCTGGCAATTGAACCAAGCACGGCGACACAGGGTGAATACAAGAGCACAAAGACCAGATAGCAAAAGGCTTCAAACTGACCACCAAACAGAGTGGTCATATTCGTTAAGGTATTTTGTTTCACGCCCTGGGATTCTGCCGCAATCGAGACACTGGAAACATTACCAATATTTAATCCTACAGGGTCTCCAAGGTTGGATAACATATCACGGCCATTCACCAGAATAGAATTCAGCGCCTCACCCGTCGAAGCAAACAAATTAAATGGAACAGTCGGGCTTGAATCTGCGCCGCTATAAAGAGCATCTAGCGTACCCACTACCGCTTCCTTGGCAAAGAGACCTGTGAACAATCCTACCGTTGCCGCCCAGTTCTCTTCCTTTAAACCCAATGGTGAAAACACGGGAGTGATCTTTTTACCGATCACCGCAAGTACCGAATGCTCGCTATCCTCGTTACCGAACTCACCATTGATACTAATGGAGTTCAGAAAACTCAACGCAATGACGACGAGGACAATATTTTTTCCCGCGCGAAACAAAAAGCTCTTAAGCCTAAACCAGGTAGTTAGTAAAATGTTGCGTAAGATCGGCAAATGATATGCGGGCATCTCTTGAAACGAAGGAGTCACTTCAGTATCAAATATCTGCTTACGGAATATCCAACCGGTCATGACCGCCATGGCTATTCCCAACAGATAAAGAAAGAAAACAATATTTTGGCCATTAGATGGGAAAAAGGCTGCCGCAAACAATGCGTAGACAGTAAGCCTGGCACCACAGGACATAAACGGCGCCATGGCGATGGTCAATAGCCTGTCGCTGTCTCTACCGAGGCTCCGCGCAGCCATCACAGAGGGAACATTACAACCGAAGCCGACAATAAGCGGTACAAAGGCGCTACCTGGCAGGCCCAGGCTACTCATTAGGCGATCTACCACGAATGCTGCGCGCGCCATATAACCAGAATCTTCCAGCACGGAAAGACAGAGGAAGAGGAATCCAATCACAGGAATAAAAGTAGCAACCAGTTGAATCCCACCGCCAAGACCATCAGCGAGCAGCACAGTGATCCACATGGGTGCAGATATCGCCGCCAGCAGTTGATGCGTTCCATCAACGAACACGGCACCAAAAAGAATATCGAAGAAGTCTATGAAGACAGCACCCAGATTAATAGCCAGCGTAAACATGAGGTACATCATGGCAAGGAAAAAGGGTATGCCGAGCCATTTATTCAACACCCAGGTATCAATTTTTTCGGTTGGCGTATGTTCAATCGGCGTCATCTGGACAACACCATTGGTGAGTTTTTGTGCCCGATGATATCGCTTCAAGAGCTTTTCGCCGACTGACTGGGTTTCCGGA
>CAZAZB010000511.1:0-2837 GCA_964489485.1 uncultured Pseudomonadales bacterium
AATTCGTCTGGATAAATGATGCCTCTTTCAGCGTGTTCCCATCGAACGAGCGCTTCGAAGCCAACAATTTCTTCAGTTTTAGCTGAAACCTGAGGCTGGTAACAGACCTTGATGTCATTCTGCAGAATTGCTTTTCGTAGCTCCCGCTCGGTTGTGAGTCGGGCATTCGACATCTGATTCATCTCCCGGCTGAAGAATTCGAATCCGTTCTTTCCTTTTTCTTTGACATAATACATCGCGATATCCGCGCTCTGGATCAATGCCTCTCTCGTCGTACCTGCGTCTGGATAGACTGCGATACCGATGCTGCTGGTGATGTAGAGGTCATGTTCGTCAATAGCAAAAGGGTCTTTTAGTTCAGATAATATTTTCCGGGCAATAACAGATGCATCCTCATCGGTGCTGATATTCGGCAGCACCAGCGCGAACTCGTCACCGCCAAATCGGGCGAGTGTGTCTCCTTTGCGCAGACAGTTTTCCAGGCGTTGTGATACCGATTGTAGAAGCCGGTCACCGATGGTGTGTCCGAGGGTATCGTTCACCCACTTGAATCTGTCCAGGTCAAGGAACATCACGGCAAGTTTTTGTTTGTTTCGAACCGCCTGGGTGATGGCAATATTCAATCTGTCTTCCATGAGTGCGCGATTGGGCAGTCTTGTTAGCAGGTCATGGTAGGCCTGGTAGTTAATGAGTTCCTGCGCCTGTTTTTTCTCAGTTATATCTCTTGCGACACCATAGGTCCCCTGAAGCGGTGAGTCGGAGTGAATGCCGGATGCACCGAGGGCAACGGACATGGATGTGGTATCGAAATATCGATAGTCAGATTCGCCGCGGCATTTTAACTTAAGTTCGACATTCCGAGATTTACGGGCACCTGCGCGCCTTTCGGTAAACACGTATTTTGCCTGTTCCGTGCTTTGCCCGGAAACAAGAATAGAATAATGTTTGCCGAGCAGTTCATTCTTGTTATATCCAAGGGTCTGATAAATTGTGTCATTGAGGAAAGTAAATCTGCCCTCTGTATCGAGCATAAATACAATGTCTGGCGAGTGATCAACGATAAATCGATGGAGGTGTTCAGATTCCTCAAGCTTCTGTTGAATTTCCTTGTTCGACGATTCCAGCCTCATTTTGTTGGTCGCGTTCTTGACAGTTGCCAGGAGTTCATCGGGGAAATAGGGCTTTTTGATAAAATCATAGGCTCCCTGGCGCAGGGCGGTCTTTGTCGATTCAAAGTCGGTTTCGCCACTGACGACAATGACCATGGTCGCAATCGCCTTGCCAATGATGTATTCGAGTACGGTAAAGCCGGAACCGCCTGGCATATTGAGATCCAGAAGAATGGTATTGAAGAGACGCTTCCGAAGTAGCTCGATGGCTTTATTGGCCGAGTTAGCTGTGGTGACTTCGTATCCGGACAGAGTCATCAGTTCCTTCAGACTCTCTAACTGGATAGCTTCATCATCGACAATGAGGATGTTGTTATATGGTTGTGAATTAAGAACGACGTTCATCTAGATTCCTCATGTGCGGCACTTGGCAGGGGTAATTTGGTTTGCGGTAATAATAGTTTGAAACTGGTACCGGTTTCGCTGGTTCGAAAACTGATGGAGCCTCCAGCAGACGAAATAATTTCTTTGACGATGCTCAATCCCAGACCGTTATGCTGGTCAGGCTTGGTGGTGACGCCACTGCTAAACAGCCGTTCCTGCAGGTCTGTGCCAATGCCGGGACCAGTATCGCTTATCTCCAGCTCGACATAGTTCTGATCCGGGAAGTGAATATTGGCTCTGCTCTGAATCAATATTTCTCCACCCGAATGGTTGCCCGGATTCCCAATGGCTTCAACGGCATTTTTTAACAAGTTAATAACGACCTGTTTAAGTTGTGCCGAGGACAATGTGATGATGGCTGTTTTCTGGTCGAGTTCTGTTGAAAAAGTGATGTTCGGGTAACTGTCTGTAAACACCCCCACCAGTTCCTGCAGGAGCGCATTACAATCTGTTGCGCTGGTTTCCTGTAACGGTGTGTCTCCCAGATGCGTGTATTGTTTAATCAGTTCGGCTGCTCGTTGTATCTCATTCGATATTGTCGTGATGGAACCTTGTGCGTCGTGCTCATCACCGAGCTTTAGGGACAGGATCTTCAGATAGTTCTGCGCGACGGCGAAGGGATTGTTCACCTCATGGCTAATCTCGCGTGCTTTTCGTTGTATCTCGTTCACACTGATCGTTCTTTCGTTTCCCTGTCGTGAAAGTACGTCGCAAATGGCGCGTAAAAATACCTGCAGGTCTTCCAGTTCGCTGACATAAGGAATGTGTTCGTGTCCACCGACGAGTACGCCGATGACCTTGTCTGATTCAATTAATGGCAATGCGATCAAGATCTTTTCGCCTGTTTCTTCCAACATTTGTTGATCGATGACAATGGTTGAAATTTCTGCGCTGGTGACCATTGATCTAGTGTTGGCAGCTCTAGAGACAATACTCTTTGGCGAAGTGATGAAGTTGGAGTGACTGTTAAAGCCCTCCGTTGTCTTAAGGAACAGCGAGCAATGACTGAGAGCGAACAGGGTTTCGCCTAGTTGCTCCACATCTGAGGAAAATGAACCGGTCTCAGATAATTGCTGATCTATCAAAACCTTACTTTCGTAACGCTTGAGCACCCTGTCGAGATCTGAAAGTTCTTGTTCGTACTGTAGCGCCGGAACATCGCTGGATTCATTCTGGTTTGAAGTTCGAGCCAGAACGTTTGCCTTCGCCTGCTTGACCGCAGTATTCAGTCACCTTTACCTGACTTCTTTATTGGGGCACATGCTTCGGTAGAAAAATTTAATT
>CAZAZB010000512.1:0-2832 GCA_964489485.1 uncultured Pseudomonadales bacterium
GATTGACGATTTACCGGAAGGTGACCTGTTGATTAAGGTTCAGTATTCTTCAGTTAATTATAAAGACGCGATGTCTGCCAAGGGCATACCCGGTGTCACAAAAAATTACCCCCACACCCCCGGCATCGATGCTGCCGGTGTTGTTGCATCATCATCCCATGCGGATTTTAAGGAAGGGGATGAAGTTATCGTTATCGGTTATGACCTGGGGATGAACACACCAGGGGGTTATGGTGAATACATCAGAGTTCCTGCATCCTGGGCGACGCCACTGCCAGCGGGACTCACGACCCGTGACAGCATGGTGATTGGAACAGCCGGGTTTACCGCAGCACTTTGTATTGAAAAACTGGAACAGATGGGTGCGAAACCCACTGACGGTCCCGTGGTGGTAACGGGGGCAACAGGTGGTGTTGGTTCTGTTGCGGTAGCACTACTGGCGCAACTCGGATATGAGGTTGTCGCGAGTTCCGGTAAGGCAGATAAGGAAGAATACCTGAAATCCCTTGGGGCTAAAACAATCGTCAGTCGGGCAGACCTCTCTGAAGTCAACCCACGGCCAATGTTGGGAACAGTTTATGCCCATGGTGTTGATACAGTGGGCGGGGAAATATTGTCTAATGTCATCAAGAGTTTGCAGTATGGTGGCAGCGTTGCCATCTGCGGCCTGGTGGCATCACCGGCTTTCACGACGACAGTGCTGCCTTTCATCTTGCGTGGCATCAATGTCCTGGGCATCGATTCTGTAGAGCTCCCACTGGCTAACAAGACCCGTATCTGGAATCGTCTTGCCACGGACTGGAAGCTCACGTCGCTCGAATCAATGACCACGGAGATAGGGCTGGATGGCATCTCTTCGATGGTGGATTCAGTGATCGCTGGGCAAGCGTCTGGTAGAACACTGGTGGTTCATAGCGCCTGATACATCCCTCGTAAAAAGACCTAGTCGCGGCGTAGTTTCTCTGACACGGCGATTGGCGTGGGGTACCTGAAGACGACAATGTAAGACGAGATAAGAAAGGTCAGTATCGCCGTTGCCTGTATCAGGTGAGAGGCATTCTGGCCAATCAGGGATTCAGCCGTTGCGATAAAGGCAATCAGCAGTGAGAACTCACTAATCTGTCCCAGGCGAAACCCTATTTCCCAACCCATCGGTACCGTCTCACTGACACCATGAAGCAGGTACCTGAATACAATTGGTTTAATTGCCAGAATAATGCCCGCGAGAACAATGGCCGGTAGAATGACGTCGCCCAGCAGTTCCAGATGAAAGCTTGCACCCAGGGAGAAAAAGAAGAGCACCAGAAAAAAGTCGCGCAGCGGTTTCAGGTTGGTGGCGATATAAAGTGAGATAGGACTTGTGGCAATAGAGACACCGGCGATGAAAGCACCCACTTCAAGCGACAGACCTGCAAGTTCTGCAATTTCCGCCAGCCCCAGACACCAACCGACGGCAACCAGGAAAATATATTCATGAAAGGCGTCAAAGGCGGATAACAATTTCAGCAAAACAAACTTGACGAATAGCCCGGAAAAAATAATGAGCAATGGGAGGCTAACAAGTACGCGTGCGACCCGTGCGGAGCCATCAAATTCCAGGAATCCTCCGGTGAGAACAAGCAGAACAATAATAGCGACCATGTCCTGAATGAGTAGTAGGCTGACGACGAGTTCGCCCGTGTGCCGATGATGAAGCACGGTTGTGGGTAGTAGTTTGATACCAATAATTGTGCTGGAAAACATCATGGTAATGCCAATGATCAGGCGTTCGGTACCGGAATATCCGAATAGCATACCGATACTGAAACCCACGGCGAAAAAGGCGACTGAACTCAGGATACCGACCAGTAAGGCATTTTTTAACATCTTGCCAAGCTTGGCCGGTTGCATATCCAAACCCAGCAGAAAGAGTAGAAAGATAATGCCAATCTTGGCGATGCTGTTGATCAATGTGGGATCATCTATCAGTGAAGTACCTGATGGTCCAAGTATTACACCGATGGCGATATAGGCGACAATCAAGGGTTGTCGGGTGTATAAGGCAACGGTCGCGAGCACCGCAGCTGAAGTGAAAATCAGAAAAAATGAAAAGATGAGTGGGTCAGTTTCCATAAGGTCAAATCTTTAGTAAAACCTGGCTAGTAGTAATGGGTGAGCATACAGTGATTTACAGAGACAGTTAAATTGGCAGTTCTTTCGATGAAAAGTATAATGCTCTTATTACTCCATGGCATTGTATAACAACAAGGTGAATAAGCATGAGCGACCAAAATGAATCAACAGCATCCAGCGGTGACAATGTGGCAGATGCGGTCGCCGCCGTGGCGATCATCTTAATTTCTGTGGCGACGGTAGTTTACTGGTTGTCCGGTATGTGAGGTTTTTGTGCGCTGGTCTCAACGTGTAACCAACGAGTTTCTCTTCCTTCTTCTGGCAGGTCCGGAATCAACTGTACCAGTATCAGCGAACACAGGGCGATGCCCGCGCCGATCACAAAGACAGCGCTATGATTGATCACCCAGATCAGGCCAAGTGCTGCCGGTAGAACGACGGCAGCTATATGGTTAATGGTGAAGCTGATACCTGCTGTCGCTGCGATATCAGCGGGATCTGCAATCTTCTGGAAGTAGGTCTTAATGGCAATCGCCATGGAAAAGAAGATGTGATCGACGATGTAAAGCGTGATTGCCAGTGTGCTGTTATCAACAATCGAATAGGTAAGAAATATCAGTATAAGCCCGACATACTCAAGTGTCAGCGCGTGACGCTCACCAATAGAGCTGATCAGAGCACCGATTTTAGGTGCGAGCCAAATGTTTATCGCTGAATTTG
>CAZAZB010000513.1:0-2827 GCA_964489485.1 uncultured Pseudomonadales bacterium
CTGACTCAACCAGTCGAGCCCTCGCTACGGCTCCTATTCTCGGACAAGCTCCTAGGCTGTTTCCAGAGAAATAACTGGCAAGATTCAGACCTGATCATATTTATCGCCGGAAGATTAGCTTTATCAAGGAATCTGCATTAGATGCTATGAAGATACTTCCAGGTTCCGTTACTCTTTTCAAAACGACTGACTTCATGCAACCGATGGGCGCGCCCATTCATTTTGTAACGTGCGACAAATTCCACGATCCCTGCGCCATGGTGCGCCTGACCCTCCTCGACCCGAAGGATCTTCAACCCAAGCCAACCTTGCTGCGAATCTAAAGCCAGAGTATGGGGTCTATGTTTCGGATGCCAGGTTCGCAATAGATAGTCCCTATCAAGCAGTACATACGCCGAATAACGCGAACGCATCAGTTGCTCTGCCGTTTTTGCTTCTCCTTTTCCATCAAGTAACGGCTGGCAACAAACCGTGACCAGAGCACCGGAACCACAAGGGCAATCTATTTTCTGATTGATTCTGTTCATTGATGGCAAGTTTATCGATACCCCACAGATCTGACGGACTATTTGCTGAAATTTTTTATCACCGCGACTTCCCGGAAATCTCCTCTAGAGACCTGCCCGCAGTTTCGGGAAACAGGAAATAGAACAAGACAGGCACAACAATCCCCACCGCACAAATTATCAGTATGGCTGTCCAGTTGGAACCAACATAACCATAGAGGATGGATACAGACGCCAGACCGGTTGCCGTTGCAATTGTTCCTACAACACTACGAATACCGGACGCTGTTGATCTCACCCTGGTAGGGAATAGCTCAGTGCCATAGGTTGCAATGGCGACATCCGTGCCCATCAGAAAAAACAGGTAGACGATCCATAAAAATGGAATGAGTAAACCCGCTGCACTATAAAAGATACTCACGACAACCAGGTAAGCAAAAGAAAATAGAATGGATATCGGCTTCCGGCCAAACTTATCACTCATCCACCCTGCCAGTGGATTTCCGATAATACCGAAAGCTCCTCCCGCGGCGATTAAAAGTGCAACCCCACCCGGGCTCCAATGATGAACATCCTGCAGGTACTTCGGCGCGAAGAACCCCGCGCCGCTGGCACTAAGTGCAAAAAAGAATACAACACAACACATCGCAATGAGTTTGCCAGGCGAGCCCTGGAATAGCTGTTTAACAGGCTCCAGAAACGACAGGCCCGGTTGTTCTTCTTGCTGCTCAGCTTTCTGCAAGGATTGAAAATATTCTGTCTCTGGCATGGTTCTACGCCAATAGGCAACGAGTATCAAGGGTATCAACCCGACCAGATACAAGCTGCGCCAGCCGAATGGAATGATATCTACCATTGAAAAAAGCAGAGATGCAGCGCCAGCACCACACGCCTGAATAGCACCCAATGCGCCTATTCCCCATCCACGTTTGCCGGGTGGGAATTCCTCGGCGATGACCACTGCTGCAATCAATAATTCTGCTGCGCCAAATGCCCTGGCAAAAAACTGCAGGACCACGAAAGACTCAGTATTTGGTGAGAACGCAGTGGCACCCGTCAAAATCGTGTAACAGACCACCGTAACCATCAACATTGAGCGGCGACCCCAACGATCGGCCGCAATGGCAATAAAGATAGAGAGCAATGACCCGGCACGGACAACCGAACCAAGGTAACCCAGATCCCCTTCTGCTATACCAAGCTCCCGCTGGATATGGGCAAGATTTAGGGTAAATAAATAAAGATCGTACATTTCAAAAAAAGAAACCGCCGAGACCAGACCGAGAACACGCCATTGCCTGTCTGTTAGGTCGGGTGCACGACCAAGAAACCAGGCGAGGCGATACCAGCGCGGAACCTTGCCACCAGTTACCTGGTTGCTACTCTGTTGGGGTTCAACCATAGGCCAATCACTCCCTTACTTAATAATTACTCGTTGATTACCACATGCGCACTGGCAGGTCGCTGAACAAGTACCTGCTGGCACCCTGCTAGGTCCTGGCCATTTCCCAGACCAGCCTGGCGGCGAGCCTGGCTGTACGTTCGTCAAAGTCTTGATGAGGGTTCATTTCCGCAACATCAGACAATATGATAGGTACGCCGAGCTCTCGTCCAAGAGACTGAATTTTCCGAATAAGCCGAATAACGATACCGCTCTGAACACCAACCGCCGCTGGCGCACTGACACCAGGTGCGATGGATGATGCAAAGACATCCAGACAAACAGTCAGGTACAGGTAATCAACGCCAGAGATGAACTTCTCTAATTCATTTCCCAGATGAGTGATGTTTTCTGATTGCACATCAATATCCTCAACCCAGCTAACACCCATTTTTTCCGCATAATCAAATAACGCAGAAGTGTTTGCTGCCCGATTGACGCCAATGACATGATAGTGAAACTCTCTATCGTGTGCCTGGCACCACTGCGCGATTTCCCTGAACGGTGTGCCTGAACTGGTTTGATTCACCGGGTTTCGAAGATCCAGATGTGCATCAAAATTGATGATGCCGACTTTAGAAGAATCTCTGCTAATGGATCTTAGGTGGTGCACAATCCCCTGGAAACTTCCCCAGGCAATTTCATGTCCACCGCCCAGGACGGTGACATTCATATTTCTGCCCAGAAGACTGGAAACAGATCGCGCCAGTTCCGCCTGCGCCGCCTCCATTTCACCATTCAGGCAAACGACATCCCCTGCATCGTAAACTGAATGATGACCTTCGTAACTGAGATTAGCGAGTGATTTTCTAATGGCGCCCGGTCCATCTGAAGCACCGATTCGCCCCTTGTTTCGTTTCACACCCTCATCACACGAAAA
>CAZAZB010000514.1:0-2814 GCA_964489485.1 uncultured Pseudomonadales bacterium
CTATCTAACGAGTAAATTGGGTGACCGATGTCAGCTCGTGGGTGATGATCTGTTTGTTACCAATCCGGAAATACTGGAGAAGGGTATAAAGGCAGGTGTAGCAAACTCAATCCTGATTAAGGTAAACCAGATTGGCACGCTCACTGAAACCCTTGAAGCCATGTCTATGGCAAAAGCCGCTGGTTATTCGACAGTCATCTCGCACAGGTCTGGTGAGACAGAAGATACAACGATTGCGGATCTGGCTGTTGCCACGGCCGCGGGACAGATTAAAACCGGTTCGCTGAGTCGTTCGGACCGTGTCGCGAAGTATAATAGGCTTCTCAGAATCGAGGACTACTCCGCCGCACTTTATAAGGGATTGGGAGAGTTTCAACGCTAAAAGGAGTTTCAACGCTAAAAAGAGTTTTAACGCTAAGAGAGAGTTTCAACATTAGTTTAAAAATGAAGGATAGCCAAACCAGAGATGAGAGATAGGTGAATCTACGACGAACCATTGCCGCAGTCTTTGTCATCATGACATTGGGGCTACAGGTGCGTCTGTGGACAGGCGAAGGAAGTCTGGCTCATGTCAGCGGCTTACAGGAAACCGTGGATCAAGAGACAGCAGAAAATAAAGTAAAGCGGCAAAGAAACGAGATACTGAAGGCAGAAGTGCTGGATCTCCGTGATGGGCTTGATGCGATCGAAGAAAAAGCGAGAAGCGACCTGGGGTTGATCAAAAAGGGCGAAACTTTTTACCTCGTTCTTGATGACAATCGTTAATGGACGCGTTTGATTCGCTGACAAATGTCTGTGTGGTGGTTCCTGCTGCTGGTGTTGGTATGAGGATGGGCGCAGTTAAACCCAAACAGTATCTTGAAATACAAGGTCGTACAATATTGGAACACACCTTATCCCGAATCGCCTCACTGCACCCTCGCCGCCTTGTTGTCGCCGTGGCAGAAGATGATGGCTACTACAAGAAGCTGCCTGCCATTGCCGGTTGCGAATTTGTTGTCGGTGGATTAAAGCGAGCAGACTCGGTATTGAATGGCATTGCGGCGCTGGATCTACAAGCAGACGATTGGGTTATGGTACACGATGCTGTGCGGCCTTGTGTTCGACACAAAGACATTCTTGATTTACGTGAAGCCGTTGAGAGTAGCGACATAGGTGGGTTGTTGGGGGTTCCCGTTGTAGACACGGTCAAGCAAGTGGAAGGGAACAAAACTATTTCCACAATTGACCGATCCCGGCTCTGGCGAGCACAGACGCCGCAATTGTTTCGACATGGAATTCTGAAAAAGGCACTGAAAGATAGCAGTAATGCAACAGATGAAGCGGCAGCCGTGGAGCACCTGGGTTTTAAACCTATTATGGTTCTGGGGCATGGTGACAACATTAAGATCACGACCCAAGAGGACCTTGAACTGGCAGCCTACTATTTGTCCAGAGAGGCGGCGTGATGCGAATAGGGCAAGGTTTTGATGTACATAGATTCTCAGAGTTACGCGGTGATTTTTCGGTGCGCCTTGGTGGTGTAGACATTCCCCATGAACATTCGATTGTTGCTCATTCCGATGGTGATGTGGCAATACATGCTTTGTGCGATGCCCTGCTCGGGGCGCTTGCCCTGGGTGATATAGGGCAGCACTTTCCAGATACTGATGCAGCTTTTGAGAATGCAGATAGTCGAATTCTCTTACGCAAAGTCATGGCGCTAATTCACTCGAAGGGGTTTTTTCTTGGGAATACTGATATCACGATCATTGCGGAAGCGCCCCGGATAGCGCTTCACAGTCAGAAGATGCGCGAAAAACTTGCCAGTGATCTGGCGGTGGATAGTTCAAGGGTGAGTATCAAGGCCACGACAACAGAAAAAGCTGGATTTCTCGGTAGAAACGAAGGGATCGCTGCCCAGGCCGTGGTGTTGCTGCTGGAGGATTCTCCATGACATTCGATACAGATTTTGTGTACGTCTATGGCAAGCCAGACTCAGCGGGTACCATTCGCGGCGCGTTGGAAGACTTCAATGTATACGAGTTACCGTCTTCTGATCTTTCTGGTTCTGGTGAACATGTGTATCTTAAAGTACGAAAGAGTGGTGCTAATACTGCCTGGGTTGCTGCCAGGCTCGCAGAGTTCGCCAATCTTGATGCCGGGGATATTGGTTTTGCAGGTCGAAAGGATCGGCATGCGGTAACCGAACAATGGTTTAGCTGTTACCTGCCGGGAGATCAGAACCCGGAATGGGGCGGTATGCAGATCGAAGGAGTTGAACTACTGGACGTGACGCGGCATAGCAAAAAGTTGCGCAAGGGGGATCTTGCTGGAAATTTATTCGAAATTACAGTTCGAAACATCCTTGAACCGCGTTCTCTTGAATCCAGATTACACGTCATTCGAGACTCCGGAGTACCCAACTATTATGGAGAGCAACGTTTCGGGCACGATCAGAATAACCTGGTTTACGCCAACAAATTACTGAAGGGTGACCGCTCCATCCGTCGCAACAGGGATATCTACTTGTCTGCCGCTCGTTCTTTTATGTTCAATCACTATCTGTCTACAAGAATCTCTCAGACGAGTTGGTACGATATCAGTAGTGTAGAGACGGGTCCGCTATATGGCATGTCTCGTGATCCAAGACCCGGTGAGGAACTTTTACCCGCCGAGTGTGCTGGATGGTGCGACGGATTACAAAAGCTAAGGGTGAAAACTGGCGATCGCAATTTAAGATTAAAACCAAAAAATCTTCAGTGGCGTTTCGGTGAGGGATCAGTACAACTCTCTTTTTCATTACCTGCCGGGTCATTTGCCACTAGTCTTCTC
>CAZAZB010000515.1:0-2798 GCA_964489485.1 uncultured Pseudomonadales bacterium
CCATCCAATACAAGTAGCAAATTCTTATTCTTAGCATCTTCGCTGTCCGGTGAATTATAGACCCAGATTTTTCGTTGGTTATGAAGTATATCGCTATCAAAATTAAACTCTTTGATTTGCCCACGTGCGATTCCTTCACGTTTGTAGGTCAGGGACTCGTCAGGTGCATCAGGCAGCTCAAGAAGAGACACTGATCTATTCTGGAGTTGAATCGTTTTTTCGTTCAACATATCATGCTTGGCGTTTAGAAATGTATGATTGATAAGCTCAATTTCTTTTTCAGTCGCATTGTCCCATGTCACTAGCGGCATATTTTCTGGAAAAGTGTAGTGTAATCTCACATCGTTCCTGTATCGGTAGCAAGCCCAAACAGTCTTCGTGCCCTGGATACGAACAAGTACATTTTCGGGTGGATCAGAGAACCCTCCGGGTTGAACAACGATGTGGTCATCTTCAGTGGGGATCTGAGCAACAAACGTGACTATAGTGTGGTGCGGAGAATCAGGGTCAGGTTCCACGAGAGGTGTCCCTGAAGCGCCGACCTTTACCCAGAAACTTGCCTCTAGTTCTGGTGAAGCGCCGAGCCCCTTAATCAACGGGTGCATGTGGTTGTGGATTCTTTCACCAACATCAGATTTAGCACTTGTCACGGTTCATTCCTTCACTTCTGATGTAGAGGTTTCCATATTAACCGATCAAATACGCCGGCACTGAACAGTAACATGTTGAAATCCATATCCGTCGTCCAATGTTAACGTGTATTCCCAATCCAGAATCTTGAAACCTGCATCACCAACTTCTTTTAACAGCCCTTCGGCTGATCGGTATTGTCGGTACGGAGTTTCACCATTCAGATATGCAGTACCCGTATCTTCATCAAAGTCCAAATCGTCGGTTGATTGTACGGGTGTCACCACGCTCCTCACCATGAAAAACCCATTTGGCTTCAGCGCCCGGTGAACACTTGCTAACAGTTCATTCCGATCATCACCAATAATGCAGTGCAGTAGGTGACCATCAAACACAAAATTCTGAGACTCATCCTCAATGCCAGATAATTTGACTACATCATCAAGAATGAACTGGATATCTAGTTCGGCTTTCGCTGCATTTTCATGCTCCCACTTGATCGCGGTTTCCGATATATCCACACCAGTCACTTTGAATCCTTTGCTGGAAAAGAAACATGAATAATTCCCAGCACCACAACCAAGTTCGAGTAATGCGCCATGGTCTGGCGCAAAACCGCTTTTCAAAATTACGTTCAGGGCTTCTGTGGCTTCCTGATAGTCAGCTTCTCTTTCCCAGCCCACAAATCCGCCATGCTTGAGACGAGCCTTGTATCTGTCATCATGAATTTTGTAATCAGGTTTGTTCATGCTTCAGTTCCAGCTTCAGTATTACTTCTGGCTAATCTTTCAATGCTTTTAATGAAGCCGTCTTTACCATCCATATAGCCGTCAATATCATTCGGGAACTCTCTGGCTAGCTTTTGTTTTAGTTCTGAGTACTCTTTCGCTTTTGATGGATTCATCCGCATATAGTCCCTAAATGCAATATGGCGTTTCGCATCGGTTGAGCCATTAGTAAAAATATGAACATGGTAAAGTCGTAATCCCGCATCATTGAGTTTTCTGAAGTAACGCCTTCCCTTGATACCAAACTCACCTAACACTTCAAATCCGATTGCCTCCATTTCACTACTTTTGGTATCAACTTCGTCAATAGAGTTCGCCTCAACCAATATATCAATGATTGGCTTGGCATAAATCCCCGGAATTGATGTGCTACCAATATGGTGGATTACCGTGGCAGCATTTCCCAGTGCACCAGCAATAGTATTTTTTTCAACTTCAAATAGATTAGCCCAGTTGGGATCGTGTGGAGCCACCAGTACTTCTCGCATAACACTCCAACTACTATTTATATGGTTGCACACTTGTGATTGGGCATAGCTGAAAACTCAAATGAGATTCCTGCTCCCTCTTGAGCTCAAACCCTAATCGAATGACTAATGCAATACTAGAAGAGTTTGAGTGCTTTATGCCAGCCCAGATTTCAGTTGCTTGATGTTGATGATGTGCATAGGTGATCAGTGATTTTACGCTCTGTCATTTATTGGATTAAGCATCAACCTCATTGGTTGAACCAGTATCTTGGAACCCTCACGTAAAGGCTCCGGCTGCCCAAATGCCTCAAATCCCGCTGACTCATAGAGCTTTAGGGCTGGCGTATTCGCACATGTAACCGATAGAACTACAGACGAAGCCTTTTTAGCCACGGCCCAATTTGTAATGGCACCTAACATTATTCTGCTGACGCCTTTACCACGGTGTTCCGGAGCTACCCACATTTGGAATAGGTGAGCTTCATCTTTGCTGGTTGATTCAATCCTGCCCCATGCATGACCTACCGTGTTGCCCTTCAATTCAGCAACGACAGGACAATCGTAGGCAATTGAGATATTTTCTAAGCGGGATTGCCATAGAGAATCTGGATACGCTTTAGCCTGGGCATAGGTTGTACCAAATGCATCTGGAGAATCTTGTAACGACCGCAGCCGTATATCTCGATAGTTTTGCCAGTCGCCTGGCGCATAGGTTCGCGTTGTGTATTGCGTCAAGCGACACCTCTGTCAATGAATTTAATGGGTTTCAGAAACACCGAACTAGACTGGCAGGTCATACACTTTGTTCGGCTTAGGCATCGTTCTGAACTGCACCGCCTTGATGGTTGTTTTTCTGTCGAGTAGCGCCTTACATAGCCTGTGACCACCATCCATCAATGATCCATCTTCA
>CAZAZB010000516.1:0-2788 GCA_964489485.1 uncultured Pseudomonadales bacterium
GGTGAAATCTGTGGTTCGGATTCCTGCCCAGCGCTGTGCGCTATCTGAACAGGTAAAGTAAAAGTTTGACCTAGATAGCGAAGATCCAGACTGTAACTAATGTCAGGGGCATTGGGGCTCTCGGTCAGGAGTTCGTCCCTGCCGCGCGTCGAAAGTGCCAGAAACATAGACTGAATTTTCCCTGCATCAGCGCCATGGAGTGGTTGTAACTGGGTTCTGGCGAGGTCTCTGCCGGGTCGGGTGGCCAACATACCCAGGGCAGACAAGACACCGCTGTTGATGGGGACAATCGCTTTCGTCATCTCAAGGGCTTCAGCCAGATCACAGAAGTGTAGACCGCCAGCACCACCAAAACATACCAGGGCGAAATCACGCGGGTCGAATCCTCGCTGAATCGAGATAACCCGCAGTGCCTGAATCATATGTTCATTGGCAATGGTGACGATGCCTTGAGCGAGCTCAGAGGCACTCATCGCAAGTTTTTCAGCCAGAGGTTGGATAGCGCTGTGTGCCGCTTCCGCGTCCAATTGCATGCTGCCACCGAGGAAGTTATCTGCCTGCAATCTCCCCAACACGAGGTTGGCATCGGTTACCGTGGGACTCTTTCCTCCCAATCCATAACAAGCGGGTCCTGGCATTGCTCCGGCAGATCTTGGACCGACCTGTAGAAGACCACCTTCGTCAATAAACGCGATTGAGCCGCCGCCAGCACCAATGGTGTGAATGTCTGCCATGGCGACGGCTATTGGCAAGTTAGCAATCACGCTTTCGTTACTCAGCTTGATGCCGCCATCGAGTAGCGCCACGTCTGTAGAGGTGCCGCCCATGTCGAAAGTCATTAGCTTCTGGTCATGACAGATGGTCTTGGCGGCCTGAAGCCCACCTACTGGGCCAGAAAGGAGGAGATTGACAGCGCGATCTGCTGCCTGTTCTGCCGAGATAGTCACCCCGGATGATTGCATAATAGCAACAGGGCTAGGCGCCAGCTTATTCTGTACGGCCCTCAGGTATTCATCAATGAGGGGTCCAATCCACGCATTGACCCAGGTCGTAATGCCTCTTTCGTATTCACGATACTCCGGTAACACAAAGGATGATCGACTGATAAACAACTCTGGGTGACAAGCCGCCTCATTCGCCTTGCTGATACTTTCTTCGGGAAGCCCATTGGGTTTACCCTCCGTCTCACGACAGGAATCTTGTAGAAATAATGCTTCGACTGCCTTTTCCTGGCTATCATTGACGAATGAGAAGAGCAGGTTTATGGCAATTGAGCGTGGTGAAATTGCCAGGACTCGATGTTTGAGTGCTTCCAGTTCTCCTTCCAGAAAGTCACTGATAATATTTCCCTTTGAATCCATTCTGGCATTCACTTCAAATATGAAATCCGACGACAGGCTGAGCCGCGGCTTCTTTACATTCAGATGGTATAGGTCGGGTCGGGTTTGTCGGCCAATTTCCAGTACATCGGCGAGACCCCGGTTGGTAATGTAAGCAGTTGGAACCCCCTTTCCTTCGAGTGTGGCGTTAGTGGCCACGGTCGTACCGTGAATGATTCTCAGACGCCCTTGTCTGGCATATTTCTCCAGGCCCATTTCCGAGATTCCCCTGAAGATAGCTTCCTGTGGTGCATGGGGTGTTGACAGGACTTTGTGCACCTGGAACATTTGATTGTGCAGGTAGACAAAATCAGTAAAAGTGCCCCCGGTATCAACCCCCAGGAGGTGCTCACTCATGCTTGTGATTCCTATCATCGGCTTGCCCTGCCCATCTCATCCTCGCGAAGAAGTAACAAAGAAGGTAAATCTTGGCTATGATCCCGGCTGGTGAAGTCACACTATTTTCCTCAATAGATTCTCAACAATAGATTCCTGAAAAAGTTCCCGGATGCCTGAGCTACCAGAAGTTGAAACGACCCGTAGGGGAATTGAACCACATCTTGTTGGTAAAAGGGTGGTGCAGGTTATTGTTCGTCAGCCTAAGCTTCGTTGGCCCGTCTCGGAAGAGCTGGCTCAGTGCCTCACTGGGAGCCAGATATTGTCGGTCACGCGACGCGCAAAATATCTGTTTATCGGAACGCGAAATGGGAAAATGATGATACATCTCGGCATGTCCGGAAGTTTACGTATTCTCGATACTACTATCACGCCGGAAAAACACGACCATCTGGACATGGTGCTGGAAAATGATCGCCTGCTTCGATTCAGGGATCCACGGCGATTTGGTTCTATATTCTGGCTGAACGGTGGACCAGAGCTGAAGGCCAGTCATGTTCTGCTGGAAAACCTGGGTCCAGAACCTCTGCTACCTGAGTTTAATGGTGATTATCTCTATCAACGTTCAAGGAAACGCAAAGTAGCGATCAAACTGCTTATTATGAATGGTCAGGTTGTGGTCGGCGTTGGTAATATTTATGCGAACGAGGCGCTGCATCGAGCGGGAATCAGACCTGATCGGGTGGCAAGCAAAATCTCAAAGGTCAGAATTTTGCGACTGGTCGAAGCGATCAAGGACATCCTTGGGCGTGCGATCGAGGCAGGTGGTACAACATTGAAGGATTTTGTGCAGGAAGATGGCTCGCCAGGTTACTTTAGCCAATCGCTTTCTGTCTATGGTCGTGGTGGTGAACCCTGCCTTTCTTGCGGCAAGCTGTTAAAAGAAATTCGCCAGGGCGGTAGAGCAACCGTTTTTTGTTCTGCTTGCCAGCGTTAGGCGCTGGTGGAACTTACGATTCTGATAGAGGGTTTTCCAGGTAAGCCTCTAAACGATTTCCCCGTTGAGAAGCGCT
>CAZAZB010000517.1:0-2784 GCA_964489485.1 uncultured Pseudomonadales bacterium
TGCGCGTTTTTATATAAAAGACGCAAAAAATCGCGCCAACTTAATCCGCCGGTGAGCCAGGCGTTATGTTTCCTGGATAGCAGACCTTAAACCCAACTTATCAACGAATGGCAAAAAGTCTTTATCTGAAAAAAGCAGTGGAAGTTTATTCTCAATGCAAAAGGTTGCAATAATCACATCAATTGTACTTCGAATTGTAAGTCCAGACTTTCTAAGTTTACGATAGTTGTCCGCTGACTTTAGAGCCATGGTTGAATCGAACATTTGATATTGTTCTAAGGTTGATAGTGTCCGTTTGGCTGTCTTATACTCGCTGTCATTTCGAAACCCTTGAAGAATTTCAAGGAAAATTAAATCGCCAATTGCAACAGAGCCTTCTATTAGGCAAGAATCCAACTTATCGGTATGTTCGGTCGTGTTACCGTTTATGTAGTTTATCCATACGGCGGTATCGACCAATATCACTTGCGCCCACGCATTTCATCTAAATCACCTTCCCATTTCAGCTTCCCTCTTAATTTCCGAATTGCTTGTTGTTTATTGTGGCGTATCAGCAACTTAAGACCTTGCTCAACAGCTTCCTTCTTTGTGGCAATTCCTGTAGCCTTTAATGCGTCGTCCATGAGCCTGTCATCAATAACTATATTGGTTCTCATTCTAATCACCATGTGTAAATATACGACTTCAATACACATCATAGCGTTAAGCAAAAAACATAACAAGACAACGTTGTCGGACAGCCTTAACCTCCGCTGCGCTGCGGTACAGCCTGCCGCTGTTGTAGGCGTTAGTTTCCCTCGTGTAACTCCAAAGCCAGATATTCTGAATAGTGTCGAAAATCTTTGTTGTTTGTATAGATTTTCATTTTCGAGCGAACTGCAACTGCGCATAAGATTAAATCAGCATGTGAGCCTTGGATTCCATGTTTCCGGCAAAGATTGGAATATTCAGCTGCAACTTCATAATCAACATCCATAGCGGGCTCGTTAGGGAAAGCTTCATGCGGAGATCTGTGGAGGTGCCGGATGATATGGGCAAAACCAGGACAAAAAGACACTCATGCGGACTATTAAGCTCATAGAAGAATTTCTAGATATAGATCCATTTATATCTATAATGGGCTTTCTGTACCACTCGTATAAAAACGTGAAGATATCTAACGCATCAGTTATTGTCATTATCTCACGTACCGAATCACGCAGCTGATTTAGTTGGTAGCCGTAGTCGCTAAATGAAAGAATCTACTTTGGAAACGCTAGCACCTTTACTCGATTTTTTGCGGAACTACGATGTGTTGGAGGAAACTCATGGAAGTAAATTTCTCCTGAAAGGTCGAGACTTTATTCATTTTCACGATGATTCAGATGGACTTTGGGCTGACGCTAAACTCTCGAAAGGACGAATTCGAGTGTCTGTATCGACTGCTTCGAAACAGGGTGAATTGATGGATATGATCGCTAAGAAACTAGAATCCCTGACGCCGGACGGCGAAGAACCCGATTGGAAACGAAAGGGACGCAGAAGTACGGGAGATGTCAGAGCCAGATGAGGTACTTTTCTTTTAAAGGGGTGCGCTGTTTATTCTCTCTGTTAACCCGAACTCAGAGCACAATGTTGTGAATATGAGCCTGATAGTCGACCAGCGAAGTACTTTCATTGCCCAGGGTGCATTCCCTACCTGTGATATTTAAACTTACAACTTTTGAGGACCACAATGACGAAAATTGATCAAAAGGTCGAAGACATTCTCGCTAAACATCCTAATTTGACGAAACCTGCGGCAATCAAGATCGTAACGGAGAAAAACGAGCGGAAGAAGAAAAAGAGGGCAGAAAAAACAGAAAGAAGTAACGCCAAAAAACTTAGGAATGAAGCAAAGCGCCCCGAACATCGATGAGAAAAGCCCACGGCCACAATATGTTGGACAAGTTATATTTGTCTCTTGTACCGTATGTAGCAGGCACTTGCCTTGGTGCGAAAAGTTACCAGTAGGGCGTTGATAGCTCTTTAGCCGTGTGAGTTCGCCCAACTTAAAAAAGCTGATAGTGGCATGGCACCGGATTGTCGCGTCACCTCAGCGCCGGCTTTGAACATGGCCAGAGTGGGGATGGATTGTATTCGATATTGTGCCGCAATGTCCTGGTTTGCTTCCGTGTCCACTTTCAACAAACGAAATCCTGGCTCGAGCTGTGCCGCCGCCTGTACGAAGATAGGTGCGAACATTTTGCAGGGTCCGCACCATTCTGCCCAGAAATCTACGATGACGGGAGTGTCAGAGTAGCGGATTATTTTCCTAAACTGATCCGCGCTTACAACGAGCGGCATTCCTGTAAACAACTGGTCCTGGCATTTACCACAGACAGGCGAGTCTACAACACGATCTTCAGGTACTCGATTCGTCACAAAGCAATGCGGGCAGACAATATTTTTGATGTTCACGTAACTTCCTAAAAGGCGCAGATTGCGCACATGTTGATCTTGACCAGAAAATGGGGATGGAATAAAAAAGTTCAAGGGTTGGACCAGCACAAAATGCCTCATTTCAACCTTTTGTTTTTTGTGCCCGAAATGATCCATTACATTCACAGTACGGATACAGTATGTTGTCCTCCTGAATTAAGAGGGGGTTATCCAATCACTGAACATTTGTCGTTCTTGAATCGCCACCAGCAACCGCTAGAGAAGCAGCCGATCTTCTGGTTCTACGGTTCTGCTTCGCTTGCCTATGGAATCAAGAACAACGCGTTCAGTTACCTGCTACTTATTTATGCAAATCAGGTACTT
>CAZAZB010000518.1:0-2781 GCA_964489485.1 uncultured Pseudomonadales bacterium
TAGGAGCTTGACCGAGAATAGGAGCCGTAGCGAGGGCTCGACTGATTGAGTCAGAATTTTTCATAATTTAAGGAGAATATTGGACATATTTGACGAAAATTAAGGGAAAATCTGGCCAATCAGACTTGTCCGCAGTAGGTTCTCTATTCTCGGTCAAGCTCCTAGGCTGCAGCACCGCTCTCCCCGGCAACAGCATAGGTAATCGCATTTTCCAAGGAGCCAAATCGTTGTTGACGAGGGATTTCATCTAGTATCCCAAGACGTCTAAAAGGCTTACGAATAGATTCTTTGTTTGCCCCGACCAAAAGGACTGTGATGCCACGACGTTGTTCTACTTCGATAATATCCAGCAGAACCAGGCTTGTGGTAATACCTACAAACACAGCATTGCTCACATCAATCAACAAGACGCGGTGTTGTTGATAACCGAGCAAGCGTCGACTTATGCCACGAGCCACACCAAAGCTCATAGGGCCATGTAACTCCAGCAGCAATAGCTGTCCATCATCAAGACAATTATCTTCCCGATCCATCCTGTCTTTCAGCTTATCTGTTAGCCGAATACCATCCAACTGCACATGAGTCAGGCGATCTATTGTCACCATATTGGTGATAAAAACACCGATCGCGACAGCCGTAATCAAGTCCACAAAGACTGTTAACAGTAATACCCCCATCATCATGCCAGAGCTAAACCATGGAATGCGATGAAGACGCGTCAGAAATTTCCGATCAATGATATCAACGCCCACTTTGATTAATATCCCGGCCAGAACCGCATGGGGGATCTTTTCCGCTATGGTGCCTGCACCGATAATGATGACCAGCAAAACAATAGAATGGATAACACCAGAAAGTGCAGTCTTTCCGCCAGCCCGGATATTGACAACCGTTCGCATTGTCGCCCCGGCACCAGGCAACGCACCAAACAAACCAGCCACAATATTTCCAACCCCCTGACCCATCAATTCCTTGTCAGAATTATGGTGAGTACGCGTAATGTCATCGGCAACCAGGGATGTCAGCAATGAATCAATTGAACCGAGCATGGCCAGTAAAATCGCGGTGAATATGACTGTTCTTATTTCTGCGATGTCCACCTGCGGTACAATCAGGGCAGGAAAGCCTGTCGGGATGCTTCCAATAACCGAGAGATTCGCAAACAGTGGAACAAAGGCGCTGAGCAATGTGCCTACGATCAAGACGAGCACAGTGGAAGGCACCCACTCATTGAGCCGGCCTCGCCATAGAAAAACAGTCGCGATGGTTAAAAGCCCGATGATCATGGACGGAGTGTCGATATGATGGAAGAGAAGGGGTAGATCTACAATGGCATCCAATGGACTGGACAATACCGCAGCCCCTAGCAGCGGGCGCATTTGCAGAGCAATAATAATGACACCGATACCTGTCATAAAACCGGAGATGACCGGGTATGACACCTGAATGATATATTTGCCGAGTTTCAGGAATCCAAAGAGGATCTGAAAGAATCCTGCCAGAATGACCATGGTAAACGCTTTAACAAGCCCGTTCTCTGGATCAGCTGCCACCTGAGTAGTGATCACGCCCGCCATCACCACCGTCATGGGTCCGGTAGGTCCTGATATTTGACTCGCTGTTCCGCCAAAAATAGACGCAAACAGACCCACAAGCACCGCGCTATACACGCCAGCAATGGCACCGGCACCTGATGAAACACCAAAAGCCAGGCCAAGGGGTAGCGCCACTAAGGCGGCCGTTACACCGCCATAAAGGTCGCCTTTTATATTTCTCCGATGGAACTTCCCGGAAAACAGACCCATATTCTGAACCACGCCTCTTGTTTGCAATGACACCAAGATATCATATCCAGCCAGTGTAGATTGATTTAGCATAAGTAGAACCTTCTCTTCAAAAGAGAATCAGACATATACTTATGTCAGGTATTAACCCGGGATGACTCAAGAAATTGGCACAATTGATATTGGTTACAGGCGCCCACGGCAGTGGCAAGTCCACGATATGCAGATCGATGGCAAAATTGGACCCCACGCAGGTTCCTTTCGATATGGACAGTATCATTGATATTGTCTCTGAATTGGCCGGTAGGAATATCCGAAACCGACCAGCGCTTTGGCCTACCTACAATCGCCTCTGGATGGCAATACTTGAGAGTGTCTCCGCCAATGGGCTCTCGCCGATTTTGTTTACCCCAATGCATCCGGATGAACTGCCAAAGCCGCAGTGGTGTGAAAAGCTCCACTGGATCAGACTGGAGTGCCCAAACCACAATCTGCGTGAACGACTTTTTGAACGAGGCTGGGATGATCAGCAGGTCAATGATGCCTGTGATGATGCCAGGCATCTGAAAGAAAGCGTTGATGTTTGTGTCGATACATTCAACCAGTCAGCCGATGAGGCTGCTATGGAGATTCAAGCAATTATCAGAAATCTGTCAGCATAGTCCAACCTGTTACCACTTGCATTCTTGCCGAACATTGACGAATACTCGAATCCATATCTACTCAATCTTCTCTTAACACAATCTACAAACACCAGTAATAACCACTATCAATAGACTTGCTCTCTCCTTTATTTTTACCACCGTGCTGATGGATTCGGTTGGTTTCGGTATTATCATGCCGGTACTGCCTGATCTGATCATGGATGTAACCGGTGAGGGTCTTGCCGCATCGGCGCGCTATGGTGGCTGGCTAATGTTTGTCTACGCGGTGATGCAATTCTTTTTCGCACCCGTGCTGGGCAATCTCTCCGATGCCTATGGCCGGAGACCCATAC
>CAZAZB010000519.1:0-2777 GCA_964489485.1 uncultured Pseudomonadales bacterium
ACTGGGTCCGACCTGATTTTTATCATTTTTTTTATATTTAATACTTAACCAGTTTTCTTGAAAGGCATTGGTTCGATTTTGTTTCCACTAGATTTTATTAGGTCAGAATTATTATTAATTGCGACAACAGTTAATTTTTTCCTGTATATATTAATGGAATAGCCGCGAACACAATAATCGCTTCAGAATGTTTGGCTATTATCAAGACTCTAAAGATGAATTTTACGAGATGACTCGTGGAAATTCTGTGTTAGTCTTTAGCTAAGAAGGCTCATCACGGTTGATGAATGAAGGCGAGACAAACAGGATATTCTACCGGACGGCGGCGTTATGTCCCTGATCTGGTTTCGGACATGGCAGAATGTGATGGTAATTACATTCGCCTGCTTCGCCTGTTTCCCAGCATGGGCAGCGAGGACGGTCTTGAGTTCGGTGTCCGCGGAACAATGGATGACGGCGCCATTGTGACCATCAAGATTACTGAACGCTGTCGCTACACCACCATGTTGCGGGTCGTGGTCGCCAGTGATGAAGACCGTCCCTGGATCAAATGGCCCAGCCTTGAAGTGCGCGTTTATCATGATGTGTGTTCTGCCGAAGTCGTGAGTTTTGAGCGCCACCGCAATTTTAAGTATCGTTACTTCACGCCAAACCCGGGCATGTTCCAGCCGGACGAAAAGTCCCAGATTAATAAATTCTTTGGTGAGCTTCTGACTTTCTGCCTGCACCATGGCCACACCCTGGCGACTGTCTCACCGCCGCAGTCACCTTCAGATTCATCTCCGCTTTTATCCGGGTATAATAAGAAGCCGAAACCTTCCTGAGTCAATTGCTCGTCGGGATTGTCAGATTTGATTTCAATTTGGAAGGAATTCCATACCACATCGCGTTATAATTTTTCTCGGTTACGGTTCTTCGACTCGTTGATGTCGAACCTGTAATTGTTACGCCACCGACCTTGCATGGCGGTTGTCTACCCCCAAAATCAATCGTCGTTCGAGTACGCCTTGCGGCGGCCTGTTTTTGCCAGCGGCAATGGCATCAGGTATTACAGAAACTAATTAAACGGAAAGATATGTCGAGTAGCTATAGAGCAGATTCTATTGAAGTTCTTGAGGGTCTGGATCCTGTGCGCAAGCGTCCGGGGATGTATACGGACACAACCCGGCCGAATCATCTGGTTCAGGAAGTGATTGATAACAGCGTTGACGAGGCACTTGAAGGTCATGCAGATGAAATTCGGGTAACGTTGCGCAAGGACGGCTCTGTCTCGGTGAGTGACAATGGTCGCGGTATGCCGGTTGATATTCACAAGAAGGAGAAACTCTCCGGGGTTGAACTCATCCTCACTCGGCTGCACTCAGGTGCGAAGTTTAACTCGGATAACTACAAGTTTTCCGGCGGCCTGCATGGTGTTGGTGTGTCTGTGGTGAATGCCCTGTCTGAACAGTTTGAAGTTTATATCAAGCGCGATGGCAAACTCCATCACATGGCGTTCAGTGGTGGTAACAAAACCAAGAAACTCACGGTTAAAGACACGGTCGGCAAGCGCAATACAGGCACCCTGATCAACTTCAAACCCGATCCGAAATATTTCGATTCACCAAAGTTCTCCGTGCCCCGGCTAAAACATCTGCTACGGGCAAAAGCAGTACTCTGTCCAGGCTTAAAAGTGACGTTCATCGACGAAACCGCACCAAAAAAAGAAGAGAATACTTTCGAATGGCTGTTCAAGGGGGGTCTGGCGGATTACCTTGCGACGGAGCTTCAGGGTTTTGAACTCCTACCTGCTGAGCCTTTTACCGGCTCAGTAGCCGGGAATGATGAGGCGGTTGACTGGGCAGTGCAGTGGATGCCAGAAGGCGGTGAACTGGTCACAGAGAGCTATGTTAACTTGATTCCGACGACCCAGGGCGGTACCCACGTCAGTGGATTGCGTGGCGGCTTACTGGAAGCGTTGCGGGAATTTTGTGAGTTCAGAAATCTGGTACCGCGTGGGCTAAAAATCTCCGCGGATGACATCTGGGATAAATGCAGCTTCGTTTTATCGTCCAAGATGCTCGACCCGCAATTTGCCGGGCAGACCAAGGAACGTCTAAATTCTCGCCAGGCAGTGACCTTTATTTCCGGCGTTGCCAAAGACAGCTTTAGTCTCTGGTTGAATCAGCATGTGGAAGAGGCCGAGGCGCTTGCTGAACTTGCCATAAGCAGTGCTCAGGCAAGACTCAGGGCAGGTAAAAAAGTAGCCAGAAAGAAGGTGACGACAGGTCCAGCACTACCGGGTAAGTTGACCGACTGCTCCTGTCAGGATGCAATGGCGGGTGAATTGTTTCTTGTCGAAGGAGATTCGGCGGGTGGTTCGGCAAAGCAGGCGCGGGACAGGGTCACCCAGGCAATCATGCCGCTTCGCGGCAAAATTCTTAATACCTGGGAAGTGGATTCCAGTGAAATTCTGGCGTCACAGGAAGTCCATGATATTTCTGTTGCCCTGGGTATTGATCCAGCTTCCAGCGACTTGACAGGTCTTCGCTATGGCAAGGTCTGTATTCTGGCTGATGCCGATTCAGATGGGTTGCATATTTCAAGTTTACTGATTGCTCTTTTTGTTAAACATTTTCCCGCGTTGGTTGAAAATGGTCATGTGTTTGTTGCCATGCCACCACTCTATCGAATTGACGTTGGCAAGGAAGTTTTCTACGCGCTGGATGAATCAGAGCGCCAGGGAATTCTGGATCTTATTGTTGCCGAAAAAAAGAAAGGTAAAGTTTCTGTACAAC
>CAZAZB010000520.1:0-2767 GCA_964489485.1 uncultured Pseudomonadales bacterium
AGTTTTGGATTAACTTTAAACAGGCTGTCTGGGTCCAAACAATACTTAATTTGTCGTTCCTGCAAAAGATTGCACATGAATACATCGGCCGTTTCACACAGTTTTTGAACCAGATCAATGCCAGCGGGTTTTGTCAGATCGATCTGGATGGATTCTTTGCCTCTGTTGTCCACATCGAACTGGAAATCATAGCCAGCCAAATCTTTATCAGTTTTTGGCGGACGCCCCATATCTCGCATGGGGTCGCCGCGCGGGGGTTCTACTTTAATGACTCGTGCACCGAGATCGGCGAGGATTGCCGCAGCACTCGGCGCTGCCATCCAGTTATCCAGCTCAATTATTGTTATGTCGTCTAGAGGTGCTGCCACATTGGCTCCAATTCAGGTTATAAATAAGGAATAATAGGTGACGAGCCGCTAAGAAGAAAGGTAAATGGAGAAGGAAGGTAACTGGGTAATGACCGAAGTTAAAATGGAAATAAGACCGTTTGAAAGCAGGGATATGCCGATGCTTTATCATATTTGTCTGTTGACCGGGCAGGATGGAGGAGATGCAAGCGGTACCGTCGATGATGAGATACTGGGGGCTATTTATGCTGCACCCTATGCGACTTTTGAACCTGAATTGTGTTTTGTTCTGGATAGCAAAGGGCAAGCGATAGGTTATGTGCTCGGCACGCGGGATTCACAAAAATTTGCTGAACGATGCGAGAAAGAATGGTGGCCCGCTCTGCGAAGAAAGTACCCCCTACTTGATGCGAAAGATCAGAGTAGAACGGCATCTCTCACCCGTTCAATTCATCAGGGTTATGTGGTGCCAGACATCCACGAGGCCTATCCCGCGCATCTGCATATTGATCTCTTGCCCAACGGACAGGGTAAGGGGTATGGTGGAAAAATGATCACTCATTTTTGTGAACAGATTGCAGGCCTGGGTGTTCCATCAGTCCACTTCGGTGTCAGCAAGGTTAACGAGAATGCAATGGGGTTCTATGAACATCTTGGCTTCCATGTCATTGATTCAACGGACCGAAGTGTCCATTTCGGTATGAACTTCTGATTTGCCTGCACAGGGCAAATCGAACAATTTACACGAGTTCGGCACTTTTCAGATACTTGAACAATTGCCGGTCGAATCGGCTGGTTGCGGATAAACGCCCAGGTCGTATCCAGGGTTTCCATCTGGGTTCGCCAACGCCTGTCACCTCATCGCCCATGATGGTGACGCGTCTGATGACTCTCTCACCTTCAAAGTCGTTGAGCACAAAGTGTTGCGTACATCGATTGTCCCACATTGCGATGGTCCCCTCGGTCCAGCGATAGCGAACGGTGAATCTTGGATTGGTGACCCAGCGAGTGAGATGGTTGAGTAGTGCATCGCTTTCGAGGGCGCTCAATTCAACAATCCGTCGTGTGAAATGTTCATTGACATAGAGTGATTTTTTTCCGGTCACCGGATGAACGCGAATGACCGGATGGGTTGTCATTTGTTCAGGGTGATTGTGTGGTAGCGCATCGTGGAGTGCCGTTAAGCCCTCGCACATCTCTTTCATTGGGTCAGATAATTCATCATAGGCATTTTCGAGGCTACTCCACATGGTATCACCCCCAATTTCGGGGCAGATCACCATGTGCAGTATGGACATTAGAGCGGGTTGTTTCTGAAAAGTAATATCGGTATGCCATTCATCGGCTACACCGCCGCTGGTG
The DNA here is from genome assembly GCA_964489485.1 of uncultured Pseudomonadales bacterium. Lineage (GTDB taxonomy): Bacteria > Pseudomonadota > Gammaproteobacteria > Pseudomonadales > Azotimanducaceae. The sequence continues at coordinate 1,710 of CAZAZB010000520.1, forward strand.
GCAGCTAACTCGAACATTTCCGGGGGTAGGTCAGATTCTTTTGAAAGGTTTGGATGCCCCTCGAGCTTACCAAAGTGTTCACCCAGGGCAACATGACGATCATCTGTCATCTCTTGCCCCGGAAAGAATATGACCTTGTGTTCGATCATCAGTTGTTTAATCGCGTCTACATCTTCCTCTGTAAAATTGACCAGAGAGGCCCCTGTGATTTCAGCGCCCAGTGACCCCGATAGTTTGTTCACTTGCCATGATGCTGGAATGTTCATTAAGTCGCTCTCACTAAGTTAGAATTAGACCTGAGAGAGGATAAACCACCCAATTGATAAAGCAAACAAAGGTTAATCGCGGATGACGAATGCCATATCAGAAACCCAAAAGATGAAAGGGCTATGGTTAGAAGAAGGAGTGTTCAGCTATCGGGATGATCTAACACGTCCTGAACCGGCAGCAGGGGAGCTATTGATTAAGACGCTGGCGACCGGAATTTGCGGTACAGATCTTGAGCTGAGAAGAGGCTATTACGATTACACGGGTATCGCGGGTCATGAATTTGTTGGCGAGGTTGTGTCGCCCGGAAAGCTTCATGGACAAAGGATTGTTGCGGAGATCAATATTGGTTGCGGAGATTGTTCTTTTTGTCTGGCCGGAGTAGAGAACCACTGTAGCAGTCGCAATGTCATCGGCATAAAACACCATTCAGGTGCCTTTGCTGAATACCTGACGGCTCCCGTGGCCAATATCTACCTGGTGCCTGATTATTTCTCCAATCAACAGGCAGTGTTGGTTGAACCGCTGGCAGCAGCATTGGAGATACACGAACAGATCCAGATTGATGCGTTTGACAGGGTGTTGGTCGTGGGCGCGGGCAGGCTAGGGGTCTTGATTGCAGAGACCCTCGCGACAACTCACCTGAATGTTAGCCTCTATGTGAGGAATCCGGATCGGGTGAAGCATGTAGGGAATCCTGAGATACAGATTCTTGGGCAGGATGATCTGGCATTTAGTAAGGCCGAAAGTAATTTTCCGCTTGTCGTTGAATCCAGCGGTCATGCAGGAGG
>CAZAZB010000521.1:0-2765 GCA_964489485.1 uncultured Pseudomonadales bacterium
ATTGGCGCCAATGCAGATCGTTTGGCACTTGTAATTTGCTTTAGTGATCGTTTTTTCCAGAACGGCTGCCGCATCCGGTTTGGTGATGATTTTTGTTTCGAAATCCAATCCCGGAGACAAATCCCAATAGGCATGTGTCGGGCGTGCATAGCAGTAGATGCACCCGTGTTCGCAACCACGATAAGGATTGATAGAGGCATTGAAATTGACATCGGGTGACTGGTTAGTCGAAATAATTGTTTTCGATTTTTCTTCAAAGGCAATGGTTGCAATAGACCCTGCCGGTTCTTCGATAGAACCCCAGCCATCATCAAATCGCTCACTCGTTTGATTCAGATAGCGATTGTCAGGGTTCGAACCGGCGCCTCGCCCCTTGTGCAATGTCTTTTTCTTGCCTCTGATTTGATCGAAGTCCATTGCGCGATATTACTGTATATACATACAGATAACCATAGGTAAAGGTAAGTCTAAAATAATCGTGCAAACTAAAAGATCCCGGCATCCAGCCCGGCAGCCATGCCCATGCCGAGTTCTTCACACTGCGCCAGAGAACTAGCTTCCAGATCACCGACAACAATGATTGGCTCCTGAACTTCCTTAAACTTGTAGCCATTGCAGATTCGCCTGATGCTCATCAAGGCGCCCTGGCCGTCATTTCCAGCACCGATGAAGATCGCGAACGGTAAGGCATCTACCTTGCCTTCGACTTCATAAAAAGTACGATCAAAAAAGTCTTTCAACGCACCAGACATATATCCAAAATTTTCCGGGGTTCCCAGAATAAGTGCATCTGACCACAGCAGATCTTTCTCATTGGCATCTGCTGCGTGCAAAAACTTGACCTCTACTTCTCCCACATCAGGATGCTCTGCACCCCTCTTGACGGCATCCGCCATCTGCTGATTTTTGCCATCTTTGCTGTGATAAACAATCAACAGGTGTTTCATGTGTGTGGACTCATGTAGTCGGGTCCTGGGAATAGGTGCACCATTGTCGATTCACCCCTTCATCAATCGAATTCTGTTCTTGGATATGTATTGATAGTCCGGCACCTCAAGATTGAACGACGCTACTGATTCCTCATGCACCCTTCCCGATGAATCAAAGAGGCTATTATGGCAGGGACACTCGAAACCCGCTTTGACCCCCTTTGGTTGAATCGCAACTTCACACCCCAGATGAGTACAATTCTTGTAAACGATAAAAATATCCGGCTGTTTCGAACGCCAGGGATTCCTCGCAAACACGGGTTGGTCTGAATCCTGGGAAGCCGGGTCTTTTAGCCGCGTCTCTGTTTGAAATAAATTGTCGGATGTCTCTTCACTTCTTCGTGTAACGAACAGATTTCGCCCCAACCAGGTAATCGTTTTTGATTGACCAATCGCCAGGTTAGACACATCAATGTCAAGGCTAAGATCTTCCCGCAGGGTCGGCACAAATGCGCGGATAAACGGATAGGCGACAAAACCCAATCCGGTGATGCTAAATGCCTGTACTATTCTTGTTAGGATTAATCGACGATTCACGGGTTGGTATCCAGGCTATATACTCTTGCAGCTGTGTCGTGGAACAAGGCAGATTTCTCATGTTCGCTTCTGGTGCTTGAAAGTTTTTTAAATGCATTCCACAGTACATTGTAGGAACAGGATTCCTTATCCACCGGGAAGTTACTTTCGAACATACAACGATCAGCGCCGAAAAGATTGATGCAATGCTCATAATATCGCGCGGTACGCTCAATCAGTTCGTCCGATGAAGGAGGGACATCATTGTTGTGCCAATCGAAGCCATTGATTTTCATGTTAATACCCCCGAGTTTGAAGTGCACGTTCTCACAGGATTCGAGGGCGGCAATGTTGTCTCGCCAGACCGGGAATGTTGATTCGACATCGTAAGGACCGATCCCCAATGGTCCGCCAAAATGATCCAGAATCATCGTGACATCAGGAAATGTTATAGCCAGATCAACAAATTCCGGTATCTGTTCATGGTAGAACCAGGCATCAAAAGTCAGATTCATTTCATCGAGCACGGCCATGCCCTCTCTAAAAGAGTCCTTCATCATTAACCCCTCAGGCGGGTTGGTATGAGAATTACGTACCTGATCGCTGGTATGCCACCCTGCTGCATGACGAATGCCCTTAAAACGGTTTGTGCTGGCATGCTGATGGCTGATAAGTACATCCCTGACTGACTCGCCCAGGGTCAAATCGGCATAGCCAACAATACCATTGGCGGCGCGCATTTCGCCGTATTGACCGGAGGCACTCATTGCAGAGATGCCCTGAACAAATTCCGTTTCACCCACCGGGGCGAGTGCCGTGGTTTCATTTTTCCGGTACATGGATGAACATTCGACGAATACAGTGCTTAGAATCCGGTGACCTGAATTGGTATCTTCGAGGAGTTCATCGAGGAGGTAGCGGCTACCCGGATGTTCCCAGAAGTGATGGTGGGGGTCGCAGATGGCCCTGTCTGGATCAATCACCTCTTCCACGACCTGAGCCAACCATTGTGTCTTATTCACGATTTCCCCCTGAAAAATGCCATATGCGTAGTAGATTCGCAGTTAACCGCCTTTCATGATAGTTTGCCTGTCGACTTAATTCAAAAAATTACCATTGTCGTACATTCGACCTGTCCCACACGCAAATCAAACGACCGAAGCATTCCTTTTTCATGACAACCCATGAATTACAAATTGTGAAATACAAACTGTGAAATACAAGCTATGAAATTTAAACGATGAAATACAAAGCCCTCGC
>CAZAZB010000522.1:0-2762 GCA_964489485.1 uncultured Pseudomonadales bacterium
GAATATTCTGCCCAATTAACTGCAGGAATGACTTATCTGTGGAGAGGATCGTCGTCGAACCGCCGCTGGCTGCGATGCCTGTGGCGAGCGTCGCGATGACATCATCTGCTTCATAGCTGGCCAGCGCCATTGACTCGACACCAGACTTTCTAAACTCGTTTTCAAAATCCGGAATCGCCGCCAGCAATGGCGCAGGTGTTGGCTTTCTACCCGCCTTGTACTCAGCATAAAGAAGATGCCGCCAGGTGGTGTCATGACATTCAAAAACAACAATGGCATGGCTCGGATGGTCGTTTCGCAGGGCTCGCTGTAGTGACCTGCCCGCCGAGACAACAACTGCCTCGATGTTCTTTTCAGCATCAGGATTTGCCTCGTACAACCGCCGCACCAGATTGAACCCGTCTACAAGTAAAACCCTGTTGGTTGAACTGGCAGGCAAACGACCTCCTCCTACTTTTTTCTTAGTGTGGGCAATCCAGGTTTTTGTTTTCCTGATTTGCGCCTTCTAGACTAGCGTCTTCAAAAACCTATCGCAGCACCCTCAGCACGGGGATCTTTGATACCCGAGATAATGCCATCCTTGAATAGAATAGAATTCGCATCACCAATACCCCGTCCGTATCTGGCTTGTTGGATATTAATATGCCCCATGGATTCTAAATTCTTTATTGTATCCGGGCTGATGCCGTACTTGTCATAGAAGATGGCATTCGGCATCCACTGGTGGTGAAATCTTGGCAAGGAGACAGCATCATCGATATCCATGCCATGGTCGATCACGTTAATTATTACCTGCAGGGTTGTGGTAATAATCGTTGAGCCACCGGGCGACCCAACGACCATAAAGGGTTCGCCATTTTTGGTCACAATCGTCGGTGACATGGAACTCAGCATTCGCTTACCCGCTTCGATAGCGTTAGCTTTGCGGCCGATGACATTAAACTGATTTGGCGTGTTGGCCTTGACTGAAAAGTCGTCCATTTCGTTGTTGAGCAGGATGCCTGTTCCGGGCACAACAATCTTGTTACCAAAACTGCTGTTCAGCGTTGTGGTTAGCGCCACCATCATGCCGCTTTTGTCCATGACGGAGAAGTGAGTCGTTTCCATACTCTCTTCAGGCCAGGATCCAGCCCCGACTAACTCGCTGGGTGTCGCCTGACTCGAATTAAAGTCTTCGAATCGATGTTTTGCATAGCCTTTATCAATCAGCATTTTGATGGGGACATCGTAATAGTCCGGATCTCCAAGGTGCTCTGCCCTGTCTGCGTAGGCACGCCTTTCTGCCTCGACCATCATGTGTATGGTTTCTGAGCTGCCAAAACCGGACGCTTTTAAGTCGTAGGGCTCAAGCATATTTAGAATCTGTGCAATGAGAACACCGCCAGAGGAAGGTGGACCCATGCCCCAGATTTCATGACCCCGATAGGTGCTCTTAATCGGATCGCGCCAGACTGAAGAATAGTCTGCAAGATCCTGCTCCGTGATGTCGCCGCCACCCTTGCGCATTTCTTTTGCAATTTTCTTCGCAACACTTCCTTTGTAGAAGCCGTCACGACCTCGACTTGAAATCAGCTTGAGCGTGTTAGCAAGGTCCGGCTGTTTCCAGACATCACCAGGCGCATAGGGCTTACCATTGTTTGAAAATTTTTCAATGGACGCAGGATACTTTTCCATCCGTTTAAGCATTCGTTTAAATTGGCGGGCCAGACCCCAGGTCAGGGGAAAGCCTTCGTTAGCCAGTTTGATGGAAGGTGCCATTACTTCCTTTCGAGATTTTGTGCCATATTTTTCCAGCAGGACAAGCAGCCCGGCAACAGAACCTGGCGTACCAGCGGCTTTGTGAGAGCTGGTCGACAACCCTTTAATGACATTACCGTCATCATCCAGATACATGTCACGAAACGCACTCGCCGGTGCCGTTTCACGATGATCGAGAGTCACCACTGTGCCATCAGGTAGTCGTACAACAGCGAAGCCACCGCCGCCGATATTACCCGCTGATGGGTAGGCGACGGCCAATCCGAATGCGGTTGCAACAGCAGCATCTACCGCATTTCCACCCTCTTTCATGATCTGAACACCTATAGCAGATGCTAAAGCTGATCGGGACGTCACCATCCCATTTCTGGCATGTGTTGCTTCAGGGCTAGCGGCGAATACCGGAGCCGAGGCAACAAAACCACACAAGAACACGCCCAAATTCAGGAACAATACGACAGCAGATCTCATTCACTTTCTCGCAAAAAATCAAAGAACGAAGTTTATCATGAATGCGAGTCGCTTTACCGTCGAGATAAACTCTTGCGCGCAGACCCGCTGGAGCTTTGCTAGTATCTACTCATGACCAGTAATGAGCACACCATCTCCCGCAAAGACGCCAGGCGTCTTTTCCTTGCCCGACAGGGCCTGTTAAAACCAGACACATTCGGCAAAGGCAAGAATGCAACAAGAAAGGCGATCAACCAACTGTCCTGGCTTCAGATCGATACGATTTCGGTGGTCGAACGGGCACACCATCACATCCTTCGTTCCCGCATAACAAACGCCACACCCAGAATGCTTCACGAACTACAAACAGGCGAACGACATTTTTTTGAATACTGGTCGCATGCCGCCGCCTATTTGCCAATTGATGATTACCGCTTTTACCTGCCAATCATGGAAGGCAGTGCCCGCAAACGATCGCCGGACAAGAAACTGGCGCCAGAAATTCTAAAGCGGATTAGAGATGAGGGACCACTGCAGTCCCGGGATTTCGAGAG
>CAZAZB010000523.1:0-2753 GCA_964489485.1 uncultured Pseudomonadales bacterium
CCTGATGACTCCCGCATAAATAGAGCTTGAAAAATTGTCCAGCCAAAACCGAACCCAAGTAGATATTCAAGTCCGATTTCTGCGGGTTTAGAGAGGTGTATAAGGGCACCCAGTATAGCGCCAGCTAATATTCCAAGGCCATCACCCGCGACACAATGCATTGTTGAACCTAATACCTGGCGCCAAAGAGTTGACGTGTACTGCTCATGCAAGCCAGGCAATGGTTCACGACAGCCCAAGACATAGAGAAAGGCACCTATTGGTCCGGTATATAATGTTAGCAAGACAAAGCCCCATTTTAAAACCGGAGACTCCGGTGTGTTTCTACTGTCTATAGCAACGAACAGCACTGATGCAGCTGTAAGTACAAACCACAACAACATGACACCTGATAACATATGCACTCCTGATTAAGGTCTAAATCACTCATGTTCAATTTTTTTCACAGCAACTAACGATTCGACATTCGTTCCCACTTTAAAACCATAAACGAATACCGACCACAATCTTGGCATCTTCCACAATGCCACCATCGGCTGAGGTGAATTTCGCTGTGTCAGCATACTGCTTCTGCCATGCAACACCAATATAGGGTGCTATTTTGCGTTTGAACTCGTAACGTAAGCGAAATCCAATTTGCAGGTCATTGAGGCCTTTCCCTACTCCAAATGTCGGCACTTTGTTAGCGGACAAGTTGACTTCCATTCGTGGCTGCAGGACTAACCGCTGAGTAAGTAAAAGATCATAGGTAGCCGTTAGTCGTGCGGATAAGTTGCCATCATCATCGACAAAAAGAGCAGGCTCAACATCAAACCAGTAAGGCGCCAACCCTTGAAACCCAATAACAACAAAGTAACGGTCATCACTCCTGCCACCACCATAAAAACGGTCTGCGCGTGCGCCGAGTTGCAAATCCCAATAAGCAGAAACAGCGCGGCTATACAATGTTTGTAGCTCTAATTCACCTTCACTTTTTCCAACAGCTAGCTCACCCTCCGTTTTAATCCAGAATTTATTATAATCCGTGCCACGCCATCCCTGCATATCCCAGCGTTGTATATTTTCCTTGTCGCCTTTTCGATATTCCAACTGATCAACTATTATTTTGCTGATGGTGATCTCATCTGTTTTTTCCCAACCAGCCATGCCCCGATATTCGTAACCATCTGAACTGGCTAAAGGGTCACGTGCATCAGGTGGTGGACTACCACCCTGCATCGGCACCATATTCATGGAAGATGTTTCATCCGCGATTGTATTCGTAGAAAAAATACTAATCGCCCCAGCCAAAATTAAATTTACTGACAACTTGCTTAATGTATTCAATTTGAGATATTTCATGCGACCACTACCTCACGAAACATGCCAGCCGCCATATGGTAGAGAAGATGACAATGGAACGCCCAGTGCCCTGGTGCATCAACCGTGACCAGAAAGCTAAGTCTTTGGGCAGGTTGTACCGTGATAGTATGTTTTCTCGCCTGAAAACCACCATCGGGAGATTCCAGATCCGACCACATACCGTGTAGATGCATGGGGTGGAGCATATTGGTATCGTTATGGAGAATAATCCGAATTCGCTCACCAAGTGGAAAATGTATGGGCTTTGCTTCGTTCAGCTTTAACCCGTCCATCGACCAGATAAAACGCTCCATATTTCCCGTCAGATGAATCTCTATTTCACGTGTCGGGACTCGATCATCATCTGGCTTTTCCATACTTTTTAAATCGGCGTAAGTTAACGCGCGCCGCCCGGTGTCACGCAAACCTGGTCCGGGATCGTCAAGGTTAAATCGAGGCATATCAACGCGCATGTCAACACCTGCACCATATTCCGTGCTGGCATGCCTTACTTTTTTGCTCGCTTTAGACAGGTTCACCTTAGATGTAGCATTTTTATCCATGCTCATGGACATGGCGCCAGCGCCTTTTGAATCAGCCATCGTTCCCATCATATCTTTCAGCGAGAGCAGCACTCGCTTGTCCATTGCGGGAACATCGGCGGTTATCTCAGTGCTTGCTGACAAGGTTCCGCTTGCGTAACCAGAGCGCTCTATGGACTGCGCAAAAATGGGATACGCTTTCTCTTCAGGTATTTCGACGATAACATCGTAGGTCTCACCTGGACCAATTCTGAATTCGTCCACCACTACCGGGTGAACGCCCTGGCCATCCGTTGAAACTACCTTTAGTTTTAAACCGGGAATTCGTACATCAAAAAAAGTCGCTGTCATTGCACCAATAAACCGTAGACGTATTTTTTCTCCAGCCTTTGCAAGACCATGCCAGTTAACCGCTGGTGAATTACCATTCATTAAATAGGTATAGGTTGAAGCTGTAACATCGCTGTAGTCTGTAGGGCTCATTCTCGCTTTGTTCCACGGCTTGCGCTTTCTTATCGCCTGTCCTAGCCCTACCTTAGAAATATCATCAATAAATTTGCCTGCCGTAAGCCGTTGGTAATTGTAGTAGTCGCCCATTTTTTTTAGGTTCAGAAAAACGTTAACTGGATTCTCGTCTGTCCAATCGCTCAATATTACGGGGTAATCCCGATCAACCTTCTCCTCTATTGATCTATCTTCGGGTTCGATAATCAGGGCGCCGTACACGCCTGTCTGCTCCGCAAGTGTGTGCGCATGATACCAATAGGTGCCATGTTGTTTGACCTTAAAGCGGTGACTAAATGTTTCGCCTGGTTCGATACCGGGGAAACTGATACCAGGAACACCATCCATTCTTGAATCCAAAAGAAT
>CAZAZB010000524.1:0-2747 GCA_964489485.1 uncultured Pseudomonadales bacterium
TTACAAAGGGGGACTGTATCCATGTGTCCGGAATACATGCGCCTCGGTTGGTTTTTTAATGATCCTTTTCCGGGAATCCGGACAATCAGATTGCCCACCTGGTAGTCCTTCCCGATGCGTCGATGAGCATTGTCGTGGCGAATCCAGGAAGGACGACAGCCAATGGCTTCCAGTCGCTTGTGTATTTCTCTTGAGAGTTTTCCTTCCTGGCCACTTAGGCCCTCGATCGCCAGCAAGGTCATCAGATGATCAATGGCGTTTTGCTCGGCGATCTGTGGAATGCTGGTCTCGTCTGTCATTGCCGTCTTTGTTCCGATCAGAGAATTTTTCAGATGTCTATCTTGAAAACACGGTATCCCTGGGCTGCGTTGTCATACTCAAACGGGTCTTCTTCCGGTGGCTTGTATTGGCGTGCGCGCATTTCTTCAAAGCTGGGAGTCCCCATTTGGATGCGACCCTCAACATGGCTGGGGGGTTCGCGCCAGCCATCATATTCGTCCTCTGATGTGCTTCGCCAGTTACCAGAAGTATCATAGATACTGCCTTTTAGCAGATCGTCATAGGAGGGCACTTCGCCGGGTTGAGCGGCAATGACGAGTGCTGACATTAGCACTGCAACGGCCGCCGTCAGCCATCTGTTCCAATCGATAGCAGTAGTTCTCAAAGCGACAGTTCTCAAAGCGACAGTTCTCAAAGCGATAGTGCGCATTATTTATCCTTTGTCTTTGTCCATTCAATCCCTTCGAACCAATACTTATAGGTAACAGATAGCCATTTGTCTGCTTCCTTGGAGGTTATCCAGGAATTCAGAAAATTTAACCATTCTTGTTCACCCTTTTTGACACCCATTCCTGTCTTGTAAGGTATCAACGGTTTTGAAAGCGGTGAGTCCACCTCAGCAGGATGGCGAAGTGCGAGAAATTTAGGTTGTGGGATAGACGCGACAAACGCATCAGCATCTCCGCTGACAACAGCCTTGCCGGCTTCGTCGCTGGTCTTGAAGGACTTAATATTTGCCTTGTCGAACAGGTTTTTGGCAAACGCAAATGAAACAGTTTCAGAGACCACTGCGATGGTGTATTCCTCGTTATTTAGCTCACCTAGCTTTGTTACTGTTTTTGTCATGCGGGTATTGGTGGCAAGTCCTATCCCTGAATGAGAGTAGGGTTGGGAAAAATTAATTTTCAGTGCCCGTGCCGGTGTAATCGCCATACCCCCCAGGATGATGTCTATATCACCCTTCTTGAGCGCCGGGATGGTGTCCTCCCAGTTGTAGACGACAAATTCGGGTTTGACACCCATGTCCCTGGCGAGGCTCTTGCCAATTTCAATTTCAAAACCTGCGAGTTTGCCGGATTTGCCTTCCATGGTGTAGGGAATGAATAAGGAAACGCCTATTCGCAAGGTGCCCCGATCAATGATGTCATCCAATAGATCGGCGGACAGTGAACTGGAAAGCGTCCCAGAAACAATCAGCACAATAGCGGCTGTAATACGTGAATAAGTTTGTATAAGTCTGACCATGAAGAGTCCCGGGGTGATCTGAATTTTGCTAATTGAAATACGTCGACAGTATACCTAATTGGCTTTTCGCTGACATCATCGAACATCTCAGGGCTTTCATTTCTCTGGTGTATTAGATTCCCCATGGACCAGTATTTGAGGGATGCGATCATTAATCCAGGATATAGGACAATCGGGATGCGTTGTCTTTTTCCAGCCAGATTGACCTGAATCACGAAAAAATACCCGCTTCCTGCCTAAACTGTTCGGGCGTGCGCGATTCTGTCGTCAGGTGAAATCTTTGTAAGAGGAAAGTGAAATGGCAAATGAAATATTCAACGAAATTCTGAGTGAAACAGAAGTAGCAGTGCGAGATACCTTACGGCGATTTGCCGAAGATGTGATGAGGCCCGTGGGCAAGGAACTCGATCTCATGTCGCCGGATGATGTGATAGCAAAGAATTCAATCTTATGGGAGGCGCACGATAAGTACGCAGCGCTGGGTTTTGACATGTTTGGAGAGGATAGCTCGATGACCCCGGTTGAATCAGCGCGTATTGCAGCGCTTTCATCAGAAATGCTCGGTTGGGGTGATGCGGGCCTGGCCATTAGTTTTGGCGTGTCAGGAATGCCGGTTAATCTGGCTCAAATGTCGGGAAATGCCACACTGATTGAAAAGTTTAGTGCTGACAAGGTTGGCTGTTGGGCGATTACTGAGCCAAACCACGGCAGTGATATCGTAGACTATGGTGCCTCGGAAAGAGATGATGAAAACCCCAGGAGTGATTGTGTCGCCCGCCGTGATGGCGATCAGATCATTATTCAGGGTCAGAAGTCTTCCTGGGTTTCCAATGGCACCATTGCAGAGATGGCGGCACTATATTGTGCCTACGAAGACGAGAAGGGTGAAGTCGGTGGTGGTGTTTTCGTTGTGCCCCTGGATATTGAAGGTGTCAGTAAGGGAAAGGCAACGAATAAAATCGGCCAAAGACCGCTTAACCAGGGTGAAATATTTTTCGATAATGTTGTCATTCCACTGGATCACCTGATTGCGGGTCATGAACAATATAACGATGTCCTTGAAGCGACATTAACCAATGCCAATGGGGGCATGGGGTCGCTTTTTTGCGGGCTTGCGCGTGCGGCACTGGAACATGCCGTTGACTATGCCAAGGAGCGTGTACAGGGCGGCAAGCCCATTATCGAACATCAGGCGGTGAAGAGTCGTCTCTTTGAAATGTTTC
>CAZAZB010000525.1:0-2746 GCA_964489485.1 uncultured Pseudomonadales bacterium
ATGCAAAGATCAAGGATGGGTCTAAAGCCACAACAGATGCAAATTCTTCAATTGCGCCAGCCCAATCTTCCCTGGAGGCTAGTGTTGATGCTCGCTCGCGATGCGCTTCAATGGTGTCCATGCGTTCGGCAAGGTCGATCTGTAGGATGCCATCTGCTGGTTCGTTGGAATTAGGGAAGATCTTCGAGGCTCGTTCAAAAGCATTTCTTGCTTTTTCGTAGCGTTGGCCAGCGAGCGCGGAAAATCCATTGGACATGGCATCAGCGAAGTTTGCTTTCGCTATTTTTAACCTAATTCGGGCAATAGCGTCTTTGGCAGGTTGCCACTCGGGGTCTAGCTTCTTTGCTTGTAGAAATGCGGCGAGCGCATCTTGCAGCGAAGATTCTCTCTCTTTGTATTCTGCGGTACTCATATAGGTGAGTAGCTGTTGGAAATTTTCTGCCCTGAGCAATTGCTGGTTGTATTTCATATTGCCAGGTTCTATTGCACTGACGATTGTCCAGGCCGCCAGTGCTGCATCGACATCTTCGTTCTCGAATGCATCGTTACCTGCTTTGAGGTTTTGTTGGAGGATATTGGGGATAGATTGTTCTAGGACTTGAAGAGCAGCGATAGCAGATTCATAGGAATCGATAGCAGCTTGATAGTTTTTCTCCCGGTAGGCGCTATCACCGGTTTCTGCAACCTTGCCAATATCGGCATAGAGTCCTGGTGCCCAGAGCAGCACCCCGACATCTTCTAACTCCACCTGCCGACGAACAAGCTGTGCCGCGACCCTTTTGCCTTCCTCCTTTAGAAACTCCAGTTGGGCTATCTCAAGGGGCGCGAGTTCCCTGGGTTCAGGCTCCTCTTCAGCTTGCGCTGTTTCCGTTTTAGTGGTGGACGGGGTGCTAATCTCAGTGGTCGCCGGTATTTCGCGCTTTGCCACAGGTTTTGATTGGATACCCGGGAGAATAACAAACACAAAACCGGCGATGAGTAAAAGTACAGCCAGGGCGCCGAAAACTACCGTTGACGAGATCTCGTTTTTTTCTCTGGCCAGGCGGTGAACCTGTGGTCGAGTCGGGTCGGTTACTGACTCTGCACTCGATTCAGAAGGAGTAGGGTTATTCGCCCGGCTGAAGTTCGTCTGCTGAATTTCGATCGGCTGGGCATCAGGAACGCCCTGCGCGTAGTTCGCCAGAGTTTGCTTAAGTTCCTGCAGGTTCGCTGGTCTCGCATAGGGAGAGGCATCCAGCATGGCAGAAACAGTTTGTTGCACCACCGCAGGAATAGGAGAATTCGACTCGAATGTTTCACCGGTTTCCCATTCACGACCGGTCAGCAGGTGAAACAAGATACAACCCAAGGAATAGATGTCATCGGAGGAATCAGGTGGCTGGCCTTGCCGCCTCTGCGGGCTTAAATACTTTTTGTCTCGAAGAGCGAGAGAGCGAGGGAGTGCAAAATCGGTAATATGAAGTTGTTCTGCGTTATCTACAAGCAGATTCCCAGGATGTAGCTGCCCGTGGTAGATCCCAAGGCTATGGGAAAATTCAAGAGCATTGAGAAGCTGTTCTAAAATCGGCCAGCTGCTGGCAAAGTTAGATGAGTCAATGTCGAAAGGTACTGCACCTTTGATGTAGGCGGATGAAAATAAAAGATTGCCTTCATACAGTGAGGCATCGTAGGCGCGAACTATATTTGGGTGTATCAGTCCGCGAGTCGCTTGAATTGTAGCGACGCACTCGTCCTGCGCATCTGCTCTTCCATCGAGGATTTTAAGGCATACTCGCTCATCATTGTCTTGATCGATGGCGAGCCACACCTCGCTGGTATCGTTCCTGGCAATTCGATGTAGCAGGGAATAGCGGGAACTAAGGTCCTGCCCTTCACGAAGTTCAAGCGTCATGGATAGTCGTTTCTAGAGTGGTTAGGCTGTCGATGGTCTGGCTTTAATAACCGCGCTATTCTACCGGAAGACCTGTCTCTTCCGCGTAAATTTCTTTCAGTATTTCACGCCAGCGGTGATACTGCGCATTTGCCGTGCCGGTCAGCTCGATAGTTTTACCTTCGATATCAAGAACGAAAGGTGTGATTTCTGAACCAAGAGACTGGCTCAATTCTCTCAGTGATTCTGCATGAATTTCAGCTTCCTTGCGCCGGTCGAGACCGCTCTTAAGTGTGCCAATTCCCCCAAGAACTGCGCCTGTTGCGGCTGCCTGGCCTGCCCAGGTCTGGCTTTCACTGCCTGCATAGATGCCGCCAGCGATGAGCGCAGCGCCCGTGATTAACCGGTTTCTAGATTGCTGTTGCATCTGCCTGAGACGCAAGGCTTCTTCAAATGTCGCAAATCGCCATTCATCATAAGATGGCTTCATGTCCCTGTAGAACCGACCATAGTAGTCATCGAGGGTATCAACGAACAGATACTCCTGTTCTTTGATCTTGTTCACTCTGACTAGCATGGCGTCGTCATTGGCGGGCAGTTGACTAATGTCTACCCTGCCTCTTCTATCCTCGTCCAGATAATCTCCAAATGCATCCGGTGAAAGACTTATTGCATATTTCAGTGATGAGACCTGTCGAATTTTGGCTATTTCGTCTAACGAAAACTTTTGGCGTGCAAGTAACAGGTCATCAGCCACATCATTAAACAAATCCTGAAAGGGGTCTTCTTTGGGGCGCTTGTAAGAGAACTTGCTGGCCAGATCACGATAGTCCTTTTTTAGCCAGACATTTCCTGCCGAGTCCACCGCTTTTATTC
>CAZAZB010000526.1:0-2746 GCA_964489485.1 uncultured Pseudomonadales bacterium
CTCGATCATGGCGGAAATCGTCAGGTTCGATCCCGAATCGGAGTTTCATGGCCAGTGTCGTAATGCGAATGTTCTCGCGAATGACTTCCTGTGTGAGCATCAAAAATGTGCAGGATGTCATTCAATCTGCCATCGGCGGTATGAATATCACCGAAACAGTTGAGGGATTGGAGCGTTACCCTGTCAACCTGCGCTATGCACGCGGATTACGCAGTACTCCTGAAGATCTCGAGCGCATGCTGATTCCAACCCCCACAGGCGTACAGATTCCGATTGCTCAGGTCGCCACCCTTACCCTACGACGCGGGCCACCTTCAATCAAGAGTGAGAACTCTCTTTCAGATACCTGGATTTATGTGGACATCAAGACATCGGACATTGGTGGGTATGTTGAAAAGGCTAAAATTGCGGTAGCTGAGCAGGTAGATATTCCCCCCGGATATAGCGTTCTCTGGTCTGGTCAATATGAATACATGCAGCAGGCGAATGCGCGCATGCGTCTTGCCGCACCGCTCGTATTGGTGATTATTTTTCTTTTGTTGTATCTCAATTTCCAGACGCTGTTGGAACCCTTGGTGGTCATGGCCTCAGTCCCGTTTGCGTTAGTTGGCGGGGTCTGGTTGATTTATCTAATGGACTACAATTTAAGTGTGGCCGTTGATGTCGGCTTCATCGCATTGGCTGGTGTGGCGGCGGAAATTGGTGTTCTTGTGCTCACATTCATCGGTCACGAGGTGGAGCGAAAACGCGAGGAGCTAAAGCGTTCACTTACTTCTGTTGAGATTTTTGAAGCTGTGTTAAACGGCACTTCGCAGCGTGTGCGCGCCATCGCCATGACAGCCGCCGCCATCATCGCTGGCTTGCTACCCATCATGTGGAGCGCTGGGACCGGTTCGAGTGTCATGCAACGAATCGCTGCGCCGATGATTGGCGGCATGCTAACGACCCTTGTGGTTTGCTTGGTCGTGGTGCCGGTATTCTACGGCATGATTTTACAACTCAAAGAACGACGTATTGTCGATATGACCGTCGATGCACAAGAAGGAAATAACTCATGAATATCAAGATTATCGGCGCTACTTTTGTCGCTTTGGCTCTGGGTGCTGGTGGGGGCTACTGGTTTGCATCTCAGAATGTCGTTGGACCTAGAGATGTAGCAAACCCAATAGGTGACCCGGTACCGCAAGAGAAGATTAACCCGACAGAAGATGAACCTGGTACGGTCAAGATCGATCCGGTTACCGTTCAGGATATTGGCGTACGCACAGCTATTGCAGCCCGGAAGACCTTGAGCCGGGTCATAAAGAGCGTCGGTCGAGTAGCCTATGATGAAAAGCTGATCTCTCGGTTGCACCCAAAGATGGAAGGATGGGTTAACAATCTGCGTGCGGATGAGACGGGTATGCAGATAAAGAAAGATGAAATATTGCTGTCTATATATTCACCAGAACTTGTATCGACTCAACAAGAATATTTGCTGGCATTGAACAATCTCAAGGCACTCGAGAAGAGCCCGATCGCCGATATCAGGCAAGGCGCTGAACAACTCGCGGTGAGCTCGCGGGAACGATTACGGTTGTTTGACGTACCCGAACACCAAATCAGGAAATTGGAGAAGACGCAGGAGGTAATGAAGTATCTGCATATTCAGTCTCCTTTTTCCGGCGTTGTAGTCAATATTGGTGCGCGTGACGGGCAATTTGTAACACCGCAATCAGAAATATACATGATAGCTGACCTCTCCAAAGTCTGGGTGTATGTGTATATCTACGAATATGAATTGTCCTGGATCAAGGTTGGGGACGACGTGCAAATGACTGTCGCTGCCTTGCCTGGGAAAACCTTCGAAGGCAAGATGACATACATCTATCCATACCTCGAGGCCAAAACACGCACGATAAAGGCGCGCCTTGAATTTGATAATCCTGGTATTGAGCTAAAACCCAATATGTTTGCAGACCTCAAGATCCATGCCAGCAAAGAAGTGAACGCACTCGTGATTCCCAGCAAAGCTGTACTGCGATCAGGAGACCGCAACACCGTACTCGTGGTTCGTGGACCGGGAAAGTACACGCCGCGTGATGTCACGCTCGGCGTTAGCTCGGATGGACTCGTACAGATCCTTGCCGGGATAGAAGAGGGTGAAGAAATTGTTACCAGTGCCCAGTTTCTCATTGATTCTGAATCTAAATTACGTGAGGCCGCGACAAAAATGATGCGCGTCGAAAAACCTACCGCGAACAACCCTCGCCCTACTATGGATGAGTAAGTTTGGAAAACTGAACTGACGGATTGTCGACGTCGCGTAGATGCATGGGGTACGAGAGAGATAAGTAAATCAACCTATGCATGTATGCGTCCACTTAAAAAACTTTTGAGAGGAATACCATGTCAAGTGACTTTGTACCACAGCCATCACGGCGTCTTTTCATCAAAGGAGTGGCGGCAACCGCGGTAGCTGCTTCATCTGGGATGGCCTCATCACTACTATTGGCGCGTTCAGTAGCTACCGAATTGAGAGGAAGAGAATTTTTTCTGGATATTGGCGAGCAGGAAGTCAACATTACTGGAAAAAAAGCAGTGGCGACCCTTGTAAATGGCTTATTGCCTGGTCCGGTGCTGCGCATTAAAGAGGGGGACGAAATAGCAATTCATGTTACTAACCACTTGCCTGAAATGTGTACTATTCATTGGCATGGCATTCTTTTAGATTCAAGAATGGATGGTGTTCCGGGTATCAGTTTTC
>CAZAZB010000527.1:0-2744 GCA_964489485.1 uncultured Pseudomonadales bacterium
TAAATGGCTGTAGCGCAGTGTAGATCCCATTAGTTTCCGAAACACCGATATTAGCAGTGGCTGAAAACAGTGATCCCGCAGTGAATATACGATCATAGTTCTTGAAAAAGGTATCGTGATGCCGTTCATAGTCCACCAGCAGCGAACCAAAAATATAGACACCCAGGCCAACGACCAGCCCCAGGATATTAATGGCTGAATAGAGTTTATTCTTCAGTATTTGCCGCCAGGCGATTGTGAGATAGTTGCTAAACATTTTTGTCTTCCAATTAGGGCTTATGCGACTGCATTGCGAAACCCATCCGCGCCTGCATCATCAACGAAACCAGTTACACGGCCGCGCGTATATTTTCTGTGACCACATGACCATCGAATAGATTGATGGTTCTTCGCGCATAATCCGAATGTGCCGGGCTGTGCGTGACCATGACAATGGTTGTCCCTTCCTCATTGAGACCCTGGAGCATTTCCATCACTTCCTGACCGTGGGCACTATCAAGATTGCCTGTCGGTTCATCAGCAAGGATCAAGCCCTGGTTGCCCACCACGGCACGCGCTACGGCAACCCGCTGCTGTTGTCCTCCAGAGAGTTGGCTTGGCATGTGCTTCGCCCTGTGAGCGATGCCAACCTTATCCATGATGTTTGCGACCTGTTCGCGGCGATCAGCGGCCGGGATATTGTGGTAGAGCAATGCCAGTTCAATGTTTTCAGCCACCGTAAGCTCATCAATCAGGTTAAAAGATTGAAAGATAAAGCCGATGTTCATTTTTCTGATATTGCTTAACTGTGACTCAGAATAGTCCGACACATCCTCATCTAAAAATATGTACTGTCCAGAAGATGGCGTGTCCAGCATGCCGATGATATTAAGCAGGGTAGATTTACCGCATCCTGATGGCCCCATAATGGCAACAAACTCACCTGTGTCGATTTCAATGTTGACCGAATCAAGCGCTGCAGTTTCTACCTCATCTGTTCGATAGACTTTAGACAAGTCGTGTAGCTTTAGCATTGTGGTCTTTTCCTGTTTCTAGTTTGTTATCGGTTGTGTTTCTACTTTTTGGTACAAGTGTTTTGGTAAAACCTTTTTGGTATGAGCCCTGAGGCTCAAGCGTCTTTATCAGTCAACTTGAGCCTGTCCATTTCCTTAAAACTGGAATAGGGGCTGGTGACAACCTCTTCACCCACTTCAAGGCCTTCCAGTACTTCAATAAACCGGGAATTTCGCCGCCCTAATCTGACATTTCGTTTGACGGCTTCACTGCCATCATCGCTGACAACAAACATCCAGTTGCCACCGGTGTCCTGGAAAAACGCACCATTGGGGATGAGCATCGCTTTGTTGGAATCACCCAGCGTCAGTTTCGCCTGGATGGTCTGGCCACGGCGAATGCCGCCAGGCTCCTTGCCATCGAATATCAAATCAATTTGGAACTGACCATTACTTACCTGAGGGTAAATTTTGCCGATGTGCAACTCATAGCGCTTACCGCCTCTATCAAAGTTGGCGGTCTGGCCGATATCCACCCGACTCAGATAGAATTCATCAATATCAACGCGCAGCTTAAAACTGCTGGGGTCATCAATTTGACCCAGCCTGCCGCCACGCTGAATACTCTGGCCGACTTCTACATCCAGGCCTGATAGCTTTCCTGTAACAGGGGCACGAACGTTCAGGGCATCGAGATTTTTTCGTGCCAGTACAAGACTTCCTTCCAGTTGGGTGCCTGACTTCTGAAGGAATGCCAGTTGGGTTTCCTGGAGACGCGCATCGGTTGACTGGCTCTCAAGCGTCACTGCACGACGTTCTGTGAAATACTCCAACTCATCGCGAGCATCTTCTAACTGGCTCTTGGCAGCAACGCCTGCAATATCAAGGTTTGCCAGCCGCTCTACACGACGACCCAGCCTCTTGATTTGATAACCAAGCTCAACCAGGTCTCGCTTGTGTTGTAATCTATTTTGCTCCAGCTGGAGTTCAATGGTGCGCATGTTATTCAGCTGTTCGGTGACCATGGTTTCATTGCGCATGACATCGAGCTGCAGGGAGGTGTTGTTCAACACCACTATCAACTCACCTTTGGTCACCATGGCGCCGTCCTCCACGAACTTCTGGTCCACCTGGCCACCTTCAATGATATCCAGAAAAACAGTTTTTCTCGGTGTGACACGACCACGGATGGGAATGAAATCCTCGAACAGCCCGGTTGTTACCGCTGAGATGACAATTCGATTGTTATCTATCACCAAAGACCTTCCACCACCCTGGTCGGCCACTAACCAAACGATGGCCACCAACACCAACAGAACCATGGAAACGGCAAGCACTTTTTTGAGCGGCAGTCCCTTCTTTTCAATCACCCGGTCCATTCCCTCACCGGAAGCAGAACGTTTAATTGGGGTTGGACGAATCAGATCTGTTTGATGGGTACCTTTCATGTTGCCTTAGACGTAATTTGAACGTAATGGGTTTAGAGCAAGCAGTGTGCCAAAATGATAAGTGTTTGTTTATTATGAATAATATTCCGTACTGCCCAAAATAAATCAACATGACTGTCCGATTATGAACAGTTACTGTACGATATCGAACACCACCAAAATAGATTCCACCCATGGCCGTAAAAGTTCAATCATCCGATAAGGCCATTCTCATCGTCGATGATGATGAAGATATTCTGACAGCCGGACGACTACTGCTAAAACGACACTATCGCCGCGTCGACACCTGCTCGGCACCCTCCCA
>CAZAZB010000528.1:0-2740 GCA_964489485.1 uncultured Pseudomonadales bacterium
GTCTTTGACTTAAAAACAGTGGTTGAAATAAAACCTCAGGACAATACGGCACTGGAAGGCTTGTATCAGTCTGGTGATATGTATTGTACCCAGTGTGAGGCACAGGGATTCCGCCACATCACCTGGTATGCAGACAGGCCGGATGTGATGTCCCGCTATCGAACCACCATCGTTGCGGATAAATCCAGTTGTCCAGTTTTGTTATCCAATGGTAATGCTATTGCCCGTGGCGAAGACGGCGAACGGCACTGGGCAACCTGGGAAGATCCGTTCAAGAAACCGGCCTATCTGTTTGCGCTGGTGGCAGGCAATCTGCAATACACCGAAGATACGTTTGTCACCATGAGTGGCCGCGAGGTGACGCTACAGATATTCACCGAGGCGCACAATATCGACAAGGTAGACCATGCGATGGCGAGCCTGAAACATTCGATGGCGTGGGATGAAGAGGTATACGGGCGTGAGTATGACCTCGATATTTTCATGATCGTGGCAGTCGAAAGTTTCAATATGGGCGCTATGGAGAACAAGGGCCTAAATATCTTCAATACATCCTGCGTCCTTGCCCGTGCCGATACGACAACAGATGCCGCTTACCAACGTGTTGAATCGGTTGTTGCACATGAGTATTTCCATAACTGGTCCGGCAATCGTGTGACCTGTCGGGACTGGTTTCAGTTAAGTTTGAAAGAAGGCTTTACCGTGTTTCGCGATCAGCAATTTTCAGCGTCCATGGGTTCACCGACAGTCTGCCGGGTTGAAGATGTTGCCTTGTTGCGCGCCGCGCAATTCCCGGAAGATGCCGGACCCATGTCACATTCCATTCGTCCTGATTCCTATATTGAAATTAATAACTTCTATACAGCGACGGTGTATGAGAAGGGCGCCGAGGTGGTGCGGATGTATCATACGCTTCTAGGTGCTAACAAGTTCAGGAAGGGAACGGATCTTTATTTTGATCGACATGATGGCCAGGCAGTCACCACAGAAGACTTCGTTAAGGCGATGGAGGATGCCAATGGGGTGGACCTTTCCCAGTTCCGGCGTTGGTATCGGCAGGCGGGTACACCGGCACTTGATATTACCGGTCGTTATGATGCGGTGGCCAGGTCTTACACACTGGATGTTAAACAATCATGCCCAGCGACACCCGGTCAGGCAGAAAAACAGCCGTTTCATCTGCCGCTGGCAATCGGGCTATTGGACGAATCAGGGAATGACATCGTTCCCGGCACAGATGGCCTTAACATAGCAGATGCAGTGACCAGCGGTAGCGGACATACCGTCGTACTGAATATCACGCAAAAATCGGAATCCTTCATCTTCATCGATATCCCCGTGCAGCCGATCCCTTCTCTGTTAAGAGGGTTTTCTGCACCGGTAAAGCTATCATTTGACTATAGCCGGGATCAGCTGATGTTTTTGATGAGTCATGACAGCGATGGCTTCAATCGATGGGAAGCAGGGCAAAGACTGGCCGTGGATGTTATTCAGGAAATGATCCGGCAAATACAGACCGGGAAAGCAGCCACTATTGATAATCGTTTGATTCAGGCCTGTGACAATATCCTTCAACAGGCAATCGAACATGATCAGGATGGTGAGATAGACAAGGCGATGATCGCCCAGATGTTGGCCATGCCGACGGAGACCTATCTGGCAGAGTTGGTTGATATTGTAGATGTGGATGCCATCCACGCGGCGAGAGAGAGGGTACGCAATGAGATCGCGGGTCAGTTAAAAGGCACATTGCTCGCCGTGTACAAACTAAATCAGGACAGTGCGGCATACGAGCCGACAGCTGATGCAATCGCCAAACGAGCGCTGAAGAACATTTGTCTCGCCTACCTGATGCAGCCAAAAGAGACAGAGATGTTGAAGCTTTGTGTCGAGCAATTTGAACAGTCCGATAATATGACAGATACCAGTGCAGCCATTCGTTGCCTGATTAGCAGTGAGTCACCGGATGCAGAAGCGCCGAGAGAAAAGGCACTGGTTGAATTTTTCAATCGCTGGTCAGATGAAGCCCTGGTTATCGATCTGTGGTTTATGCTCCAGACCAGTTGTACAAGGCCGGGTGCACTGGACAGAGTGAAGGCTCTTACAAATCACGCCGCTTTCGATATGAAGAATCCCAACAGGATGCGTGCTGTTGTCTCTGCTTTCGCTGGTCAGAATATTGTTAACTTCCACCAGAAGAGTGGTGCTGGTTATGCTTTTCTTGCAGATTGCGTGATTGAATTAAATGAGCTTAATCCGCAAATGGCAGCGCGAATCCTTGCGCCGCTAACGCGCTGGCGGAAATACGATGAGGCACGGCAGGAACAAATGAAAGCCGAACTCAATCGAATTCTGGCAACAGAGAATCTTTCCGGGAATGTCTTCGAGATCGCATCGAAAAGTATTTGATCATCGCGCCATGAGTAGGGTTTACGCCGGGTTCAGACTCTCTTCTAGTTGAACATTTCCTTTGCTATCGGCGCGGGTCTCACGAAGCTTCGTCACTGCTTTCAGCAGATCTTCGCCGCGCCAGTGAGATTGCTTCGCTGAATAGAGAGACTCTTCAAGATGTTTCAGCGCGCCTGCTATGTCACCACCACCGGGATAGCGTGCCAGGTCATGGTTTGACTCTATCGCAGGA
The DNA here is from genome assembly GCA_964489485.1 of uncultured Pseudomonadales bacterium. Taxonomy (GTDB): domain Bacteria; phylum Pseudomonadota; class Gammaproteobacteria; order Pseudomonadales; family Azotimanducaceae. The sequence goes on from CAZAZB010000528.1 coordinate 2,642, forward strand.
AACCTGATTTTACCCCAGGCAAAAAGCTTCGCTTGAACAGCCGCCGCATCGTTAGATTTGCAGACACGTTTGAACCTGCCGAAGGCATCCAGTTCACTT
>CAZAZB010000529.1:0-2738 GCA_964489485.1 uncultured Pseudomonadales bacterium
CCTTGCTTCCGATATATATTTACGGACCTTCTGGTCCAGAAGAAGGGGCTGATCGAAAAACATGGAACGCACTTCTGGCGAAGGATTTCCCGGGAGCCCCATACCCGGATTGCCGTTAAGCAGCCAATTATGTGATTTCTCCATCAGGTTTATCGCATCCAGCAATGGCTTAAGGGCTTCATCCGGTGTTTCGCGGTAGTGACTATCAACGTATCTTTCAGCGAAACGGGCGATGCGCTGCGATAACATTCTCTGGCGGCCACTAACGTTTATTATGGCGGCGCTGACTTCTTTCTTCTCGATGACTTTTTTCAGGGTGCTGTAAGCAGTAAGCGAAAGGAGAGCTACAAAGCTGAGAGCGAATCCGTATCTAAGCGTCATCCATTTTGTGCTGGCGTTAACTCGCACCGATTCGCTAAATTGGCTTTGCATGGTTCAATCGCTCCAGAGTCGGCAGACTCATGGTGTCTTGTTTGTTGCAGCCCCCTCGTGGTACTTGCGGGCGATCCCGACGAACTCGTCGAAACCAGCCAGGAAGGCATCGGTGATGTCCGGATCGAACTGGCAGTTGCGTCCAGCTGCGATAATCTCCCGGGCTTTATCGAACGACATGGCTGACTTGTATACCCGCGGTGAGATCAGGGCATCAAAGACATCGGCTATGGCCATAAGTCGCGCCGATAAAGGAATGGCATCCCCGACCAGGCCGTCCGGATAACCGCTACCGTCCCAACGTTCATGGTGCCAATGGGCGATTTCCTTGGCCAGGGTGAGAAATTCCACCGGCCGATCGACATCTTTCTCAGCGCGCTCGATGGCCTGCGCGCCTATCTCCGTGTGCGTTTTCATGATCACCCACTCATCGTCTGTGAGTTTGCCCGGTTTGAGCAGGATGCGATCTGGAATACCCACCTTACCGATGTCGTGCAAAGGAGCGGACTTGGTCAGCAGCTCAATGAAATGATCTGTGATCGTATCGCTAAAACGGGGATGCCCCTGCAAGTACGTCGCCAGAACCTGGACATATGCCTGAGTGCGAAGGATATGCTCACCCGTCTCCGGATCGCGTATTTCTGCCAAGTGCGCCAGGGCACGTATACTCACATTCTGGATGATCTGGTTTTCACCCATACGACTTGCGACCTCCGCTTCGAGATAGGCGTTCTTGTCGTGGAGAAAATCACGGGCCTGCTTTAGTGTTAAATGGATCCTGACACGGGCCAACAAAATCGCCAGTTTGAAGGGCTTGGTGATGTAATCAACCGCACCCAGCGCTAGTCCTTTCTCCTCATCCTCATTCGCCTCCATGGCGGAGACAAAAATAACCGGAATATCACCGGTAGTAGGATTTTCTTTCAGCTGTGACAGTACCGAGTAACCATCCATCCCGGGCATCAGCACATCGAGCAATATCAGGTCAGGGTGTGGATCTGTATTCGCCACCGTTAACGCTCGCGCTCCAGAGTTTGCAGCACGTACCCTATAAAAGGGGGCAAGAATTTTACTCATCGATGCCAGAATTGCTGGTTCATCATCAACAATGAGTATTGTTGTATTGCTCATGAGCCTTTTATTCCCTTTCAACCCACAGGGAATTCAGATCAAAAAATTCACATGGGAGACAAATCCTTACGCCAAATACCGGTGAAAGTGGCGTGGAACAATAACCTTATACAGAAACATTCAAAATAGCGTATAGGCAGTGAATAGATAGTATAGACCACTCATATTCCAAGGACTGCCGGAAAGCTTAGTAACCCATCTTCAATTCCTGCGCTTGCGCAGACAGTTCATCCAATACTGTGCGTCTTTCATTCATATTTTCTTCCTTGATCGTCTCACCCTCGGCCCTGTGAGCCAGAATATCGACCAACATGCGCATTGCGGACTCAGGGAGTGTGATTTCCTCTTCACCACCAACAACCCGAATGCGAGATAATCGAATCACAAGGAATCCACGAAAATTCAGCCGTCAAATTTCCACAGGTCCTCGTGTGGAAGGCGAACAAAATAAGGAAGAACTGATGATTCTCAGGCTAAACGGCATAGATTTAGCCGATTTTCTAGAAAATTATCGAAAAAATTAGCGTTTAGTGAGGCAGAGAAGTAGAGAGAAGATAAGAAAAAAGCAATACTTCACTCTGTGATTGAATACAGTGTATTGGATGGTGCAACGCTAAAAATTAATCCCAGCCACAAGATTGTAGCTGGGGCTAATTTGGCGTCCCCAAGGGGATTCGAACCCCTGTTACCGCCGTGAAAGGGCAGTGTCCTAGGCCTCTAGACGATGGGGACATCGACTGGTTGGTACTCAACGAGTACGTACGCTTCCGAGCGATTTGGTGGAGCTAGGCGGGATCGAACCGCCGACCCCTTGCATGCCATGCAAGTGCTCTCCCAGCTGAGCTATAGCCCCGAAAAACGAAGGCGCTATTCTAGTGAAATCCGGGCCAGTGTCAAGCCGACTGGGCCGCTTGTTGCTCTATTTTTGCCCAGGAATCCCGCAATGTGACGGTACGGTTGAAAATCGGCCGTTTATCCGCCGACACCGCAGGATCCTTGCAAAAGTACCCTTCCCGCTCGAACTGGAAATAATCGCCCTCAGCGGCCTCTGCCAGTGCCGGTTCGAGCACACAGTGCGTCAAGGTGAGCATGGATTGCGGATTGAGGTGCGCCGTGTAGTCCTGGCCGTCTTTTGCGGCATCCGGCGCGGGATGGTTAAACAGGCGATCGTAGAG
>CAZAZB010000530.1:0-2716 GCA_964489485.1 uncultured Pseudomonadales bacterium
GAAACGTATTGGGCTGTCCGAACTCCTGGATGAACAACTGGGTCGTCACTATGTCGCGCCACGAAACGATCTGGAACAAACGGGGAGCGATGTTTTTTCCGAGGTGCTTGGTCAGGACAGGGTTGGTATAAACGACAATTTTTTTGCGCTGGGTGGCGACTCGATTCGTGGTACACAGGTCATAACACGGCTGCAGGCCAGCATGCACGTGGAACTCCCGATTGTTACCCTGTTTCACAAACCTACCATAGCCCAATTATCTGAATATATACGAACATCAGCAGACTCTATTGATTCAGAGGCTATCTCAGATATTCTGGCAGAACTGGAAACGCTGACGGATCAAGAGGCGGCACAACTTCTGGCCGAGGAACTCGGTAATAACAGTAGCACCACAGGCAAGGATTAAGCGTTATGGAATCAAGCCCCGGGAATCGTTTGCGCGCTGATCTTCAGCGTCGTGAGATTATACCTCTGATCGGTGTCTATGATGTGTTTTCGGCATCGATTGCGGGTCGGCATTTTGATGGAATCTTTATCAGTGGCTTCAGCTTCGCCGCAAGCCATTACGGGCTTCCCGACGTCGGTTACATAGCCTGGCCTGATATCGTGGCTTTTGTGCAGCGCGTCAGGACTATCTTGCCTTCGCATCATGTCGTTGTTGACATTGATGATGGTTATGCCGACGTGGAAGTTGCCTGCCATGTCGTCAGACAGCTTGAGACCCTTGGGGCCTCCGGGGTCGTACTCGAAGACCAACAGCGCCCGCGAAAATGTGGCCACCTGGACGGCAAACAGATTATGGCGCTGGATGGATTCATTGAAAAACTGCAGCGGGTACTGGATGCGCGAAATGATCTATTTGTCGTGGCGCGTACCGATGCCACTGATCCTGATGAAGCCATGTTGCGTGCACGCAAGTTTGCCGAGGCGGGTGCCGATGCAGTCCTTGTCGAAGGGGTGCAGGACCTTAGGCTGTTGCGGAGTTTGCGCAACGAAATTGGTTGTCCCCTGGTGTTTAATCAGATGGCTGGTGGGAAATCGCCGCCTGCAACACTGAGCCAGTTATCCAGCGCCGGGGTTTCACTGGTGAATTACAGCACGCCTTGTCTGTTTGCGGCACATGATGCGGTCAATGCCGCGATGCTAACGCTCAAGCAGGATGATGGCCAGCTACCGGTAGCCCGGTCTGGGAACATGGATGTTAAGAGTTGCGCGGATTTGTTGAACGAAAATTATGAAGGCCTAACGTTAGAGGGTAACCGTGAAAAATTTTCAGATGAATGACCGCTGGTTGTTTTATCCCATCAGGGCAAGCCGGAATGCAACTGAGTCTGATTCAGCCCATGGCTGACTGGCCTATGTCACAAGAAACGACTTGCGTGGGTATATCGCAAATGGGGTGCTGTGATTATTTCTCGTTAAATAGTGACTATCCGAGAGACAGCAAAAGGACAGGATACAGGTTGTTTTCAGAAAAATAATGTTGGCGCGGATGATCCAGAGTCGTTAGCACCTTTGTCCTATACTTAGAAAGTAGCTATTGTGATTGGAAAATAAAGAGACGATCAATAAATGAGTCTGGAAGAGCGCATCAAGAATCTACCGCCAGGCAAACGGGCGGCTCTTGAGAAAAAGCTAAAACAAAAACTCAGAGAAAAAAAACGTCTGGTTGCCATCCCCCGCGACGGTAATAGAGATGTCTTTCCATTGTCTTTCGCCCAGCAGCGCTTATGGTTCCTCTATCAACTGGACCCGGAAAGCCCCTTCTACAACATTCCAACCTCATTAAGGTTGTCAGGGCCACTCGATATACAGGCCTTAAAATCAAGCATAAACGATATTATAAAACGGCACGAATCCCTGCGTACGACCTTTATTTCGGAAGGCCGGGAGACTGTACAGAAAATATTTCCTGATATGGATATAGATATTCCCGTTGAAGATCTCAGTCAACTGGAAGACAAGGCGCAGGAAGAAGCAGTAAAACAGTTGTCCAATAAAGAAGCACGAAAATCCTTCGATCTTTCTCAGTTACCCTTACTCCGTTGCAAGTTGCTAAAGCTAAAAAATACTGAGCATATTCTTATTATCAACATCCACCACATTGTGTCTGATGGGTGGTCCATGTCCGTGTTTAACAAGGAACTTAAAGCATTCTATTCACATAACACTGCCCATGTGCCTGTGATGCTTGATGACCTTCCGGTTCAATACTGTGATTTCGCTGTCTGGCAACGAGACTGGATGAGTGGTGGGGTTCTGAAGGAACAACTGGGTTACTGGACAAAAAAACTGGAAGGCGCTCCACCATTGCTGGAGATGCCGTTGGACAGGCCTTACCCGCTGGTAAAAAGCTATCAGGGCGGGCGTATCCGCTGCCTGTTGTCGCAGGGTTTAACTGAATTGCTGGGACAACAGGCGAAGCACGCCAATGTTACGCTTTTCATGTTGTTGATCGCTGCATTCAATGTGTTGCTGGGTAAATACACCCGCCAGCAGGATATTGTTGTTGGTTCCCCCATTGCCGGGCGTCAGCAGCAGGAGACCGAGGGCCTGATCGGTTTTTTTATCAACACCCTGGCCCTGCGCACGGATCTTTCTGGTAACCCGACCTTCCGTGAGTTACTGGGCCGCGTGCGTGAGACCACGCTGGGTGCCTATGATCACCAGGATTTGCCATTTGAAAAAATAGTAGAAGAGCTTAGGCCTGAAC
>CAZAZB010000531.1:0-2715 GCA_964489485.1 uncultured Pseudomonadales bacterium
GATGGCATTGGCACTGGGCCATACCATGGAAGGAAGGCAACAACAGGTGAGATCACTGGTCCAACCTGTGACAGGCATCAATAGCAGTTAGATCAATGGCAGTGAGCAGAGCCAAAAAAGATCCTATCAGCGTGAGTTGAAAGAAGCGGCTGTCTTGAATTTGAAGTAATGAGCGGGATGGCGTATTTTTCTTCAGAAATGACTGTTACCGGCTTACCATGTGTGAGTTTTAGTCGTGGCTAAGGTGACGAGATGCTGGAGTTTGATGAGTGGCTCATTAAATAACGCTACAGCGCACATGGCTCCTTGAGGCTCAGGATTGCATTTCTGGCTAATTTTTGAGACAAGAAGATCTGCATCCCAAGTATTAACCATTGCGGCATAACTCAAAGCTTGTAGCAAATGAAGTTTGTGCTTATCTCTTTTTAATTCAATTACGATAAGAGAAGAATCATCCGGGTTATAAGCAAGCAAATCGATTGAATTCTGCACAGAGGAATGTGGGCTTACTTCATCGCCAATAAGGAAGGCCGTTGGAAGGCCTATTTCCCTTTTGAATAGCTCCCAACTAGCGACTATTGCTTCCTGCAATCCATACCGCTCTAGTATATCTTCAGCTTTTAACTCAGTTTGATCCAAGGTTTCAAACTTTTTGCCTTGCTCATCAAATTTCAGCATAAGGACAATCCTCAAACGGGATGTAATCACACAATATGTTTCTCGCGACTTGAATAAATTCTCAATCCCTTCACTTCGAGTGTACCAAATTGCAACTAGAGATCTAAAAAAATTGGTCACTTCAAATCGAGAAACTTTTTTGATGTGCTCAACCCGATTTCTTGGAATATCTACTTAAGATCAAGCATGAAGAAATAGAAGCCAGAAAAAGCCGATGTTATCCCATGGTCCCCCGTTGGGAATTCATCGATCAAATTGAACGAAATCTACCGCTTCACTTCTCTCATTAAAAGGTCAGACAAGACCGTATGCCATCTCCAGGTTGAAGTGACAGACGGAGTTGCGTACCTTGTCTGTGTGCCAATATTTTGATCTCCCTTTCACAAGGCAAGGCAAATCGACGATAGACGAGGCTCCGTTCCTGCTGATGACGGATACGTATGCTGGAAGGATGGGATCCACCTGCATCTTTCGGATCTCTTGCCTCCAAACTCAGTAGTAGATCCAGGTAGGGTGTGAGTGCACTTTTTGGATTCGAATCTATCCAATCTGTTACTGTCTCATCGCCAGTCATGTAAACCTTATTTGGTATATTGATTCTCCATTTTGATTCGACAGCGCAATCCCAATCCTTACTGTCGTGTCTCACATAACAGCTAAGTATTTCAACTTTCTGAAAGATGTCCAATTCATTTTCTGGTTTCAGAACTGCGCGAATTCTTCTGGTGGGTAAGTATTTTGGATCGATGTGGGGGGAAAATTCGACCGGCTCGAAATCACTCTGAACATTGTATCCAAGCTCAGAAATGGTGGCTTCTAGTGATGAGCCCAGGGCAGGTGCAATGAAAAATAGCGGGATAAGAACCCAGTAGCGCAACCTTCTTGGCCGGAAGAATCGCGTACCGACGATCAGCACTGTAACAACTATTAGGATCGACTTGGTCCATGTTTTTTCGAACATGAGATGAACCATACATTATGAGGGCTGTGATCAAGTATATTTAGCAAGAAGGCGGCAAATCAATCTTTTTAACTGCAATTTCACTGTTCACCCAGGCGGTCAGGAATCGAGTCAGGTTGACTCTGGACCCGGGTACCAGAGCGGCCAGCCTTTCTTGATGTTTCCGCGATATCAGGGTAGAACCCCTCGGGAGACGGAAATTATGATGACCACGGAATTGAGCATCAAGAAACGGATAATATGTGGCCTGGCTATCAGCCTGGCCGCCGCTTTGTCCGGCTGTGGCGGAACAAAAGTTCTCAAGGAACCGGAACCGCTGCAACTGGCGAACATATTGGCCTCGACAGCCAATGAGCACATATCTGCAACGCTGGATTGGGTCATCGTTCGCGATGGTCCCGGAACCTGGGCAAAAAATTCCGACTGGGATGAATATTTGCTGACTGTCGCGAATCAGTCGGAAATTGACATTCAGATTCTCAGAGTAACAGTAGTGGACTCGTTGGAAACCCGGTTAACCAGTGACTCAAATAGGAAAATGTTGGTCAAGGCGAGCAAAACATCAACTAAACGCTACAAAGGTACTGGCCTGAAAGTTAAGGCCGGCTTTGGTGCTGGAACTATGATCGTCACTGGCACAGCCGTTGCGGCGGTGGGCGTCGCTGTGTCCTATGGTGCTGTTAATGCTGCCAACGTCGCGTTGGTCAGCGGTGGCTCGGCGACTACCGTCGGCTCGGTGATAGCGCCAGCCGCAATCGTGTTGATCGCACCTGTACTGGTAGTCGGCGGAATAGTTCGCAGTGTTAACAACAAAAAGGTATCCAATGAAATCCTGGCCAGACACTCGGTGTTGCCACTCACACTGGCGTCCGCTGAAGCAATCTCGTTGGATTTGTTTTTCCCATTGGCACCGTCGCCGGGCCGCGTCGAAATAGCATACGTCGGACCTGATGGTAAGCAGACCCTGCTACTCGATACCAGTGAAGCGCTGCACGGCTTGCATCTGGTTCCCAATGAGTAGCGATTACTAACATGCCAGATCTCCAGTTGGATTTTTAAATTGCTTGCTAACAATT
>CAZAZB010000532.1:0-2703 GCA_964489485.1 uncultured Pseudomonadales bacterium
AGGACAACGAATTTAAGTTGATAGAAGTAAAAGGTCCAGGAGACAAACTGCAAGACAATCAAACCAGATGGTTGTGGCACTTCTCGACCTACGGCATTCCTGCAGAAGTTCTCCATCTCAGTTACTCGTAAATGAACATGGAGAAAATATCCGTTGGTGAACTATCACGATTTTGGCAAAGTGGTGATATCAATTTTCGATTCACCGGGCGCAGTAGTGCAATTGAGGGGATTCGCGGGCATCAATATGTTCAAAAAAAGCGCGGTCAAGATTATATCAGCGAAAAAACTGTCTCATTGGATGTTAAATGCAGCGAGTTTACGCTCAAAATACAAGGGCGAGTGGATGGCTACAATCCTCATTTAGAATCACCATTGATCGAAGAGATCAAAACGCTCAGGATTTCACCCGACGAAATACCAGAATCCATTAGAGATGTACATCTAGCCCAGTTAAAAATCTACGGCTACATAATTTGCATGACAGAAGAGCTGAATAGCACGACCCTGAGGTTGTGCTATCTGGACCTTGATGACAATAGTGAACACTGGTTGGAGGAGGTCTACGCATTAGAGCCGCTAACGCAATTCTTCAACGAAACTATTGAACGCTATACGAAGGCGTACAGGCGAAGAAGTGACTGGATTGGAATTCGTGATCCCAGCATAGGCAGTGCAGGTTTCCCTTACCCTGAATATCGAAAAGGACAGCGCGATATGGCCGTTGCTGTCTATAGAACTATCGTTAGGCAAGAACAGCTCGTGATCCAGGCACCGACGGGGATAGGTAAAACGATGGCAACCATCTTCCCGGCGGTGAAGGCAACGCCTGACACAGCGAAGATCGAAAATGGCGCTGCAAACGTAGACCAGATTCCAGGGGGGAAACTAGATGATCACGCTGAAAATTTATTTAAAGGATATGACAAGGTTTTTTTTCTCTCTGCAAAAACGTCTGGCCAGCAGATGGCAGAGAAAACTGTAAGAGAGATTAATGATTCAGGCATTCGGTTTCGAAGTATCACTCTGACCGCGAAAGAGAAAATTTGTTTTAATCCTGGCACGCCTTGTGACCCAGACTACTGCGAATATGCCAGGGGCTATTACGATAGACTCGAAGAAGGGTTGACCGATGCCGTCAATCAAGCGGATCAGTTTACACGACAGTTAGTCGAACAGATATCCAGAAAACATCAGTTGTGCCCATTTGAGTTTTCACTGGATATCTCTCGGTCTGTTGACCTACTGATATGTGATTACAATTACATATTCGATCCTGCGGTCTATCTTCGTCGATTCTTTGATGACAGTCAGGGCAATTATTTGATGCTTGTCGATGAGGCTCACAATCTGGTTGACCGTGGTCGGGATATGTTTTCAGCTCAGCTATATAAAGAAAATTTTCTGTCAACGCGTCGCCATCTCAAGCATGAATTTCCCGTCATTGCACGATCGCTTGCTCGAGTAAATGCCGAAATCCTTTCCCTTAGAAAATCTTACCTGACGGTTATCTCCAAAAATGCTTCTGTCGTGGTACCGGATGTCCCTGAAACACTGGCTCGCTCTTTACGACAATTCTGTGAGGCAGCGGAGGAAAGCCTGAGAGAGGATTCTTCACCTGGCTCAAAAGACGAATTGCTCACCCTGTATTTTGATTGTTTACGGTTTCTGCGAATCGCCGAACAATTAGACAAACATTATGCGTTTCTGCTAATCACAGCGCAGAAGAAAACTGAGTTAAAATTATTCTGTATAAATCCTGCATCCAGGCTTAAAGAAGGGTTTGACAGGATGGCATCAAGTGTTTGTTTTTCAGCGACCATGAAACCACAACATTATTTTCAGCGATTGTTAGGCTTAAGTGAAGATACAAACTGGTATCAGATTGAACCACCATTCGACCCAAAAAAATTTGGTGTGTTTGTTGCTCCCTATATCCAGACGAGTTACAAGAGTCGAAAACATTCAATACCGGAACTGGTTGAGTTGATCAGGGATGTCGTGACGGCGAAGCAAGGAAATTATTTAATATTTTTCCCTTCTCATGCCTATTTAAAGCTGGCGTATGACGCATTCGTTGCCGGGTCACCGAATCAAGAGACCTTGGCTCAGGAAAGGTTCATGTCTGAAACAGATCGGGCGAGGTTTTTAGATGCGTTTACCTGCGACAGTGAATTGGTCGGATTCGCCGTGATGGGCGGCGTGTTTAGTTAAGGAATTGACCTTAAGGGAGACCGCCTAATAGGCGTTGTCATCGCCAGTGTCGGACTTCCACAAATTGGTGTCGAGCGAGATCTTATCAGCGACTATTGGCAAGAAGAGGGGGTCGGTTTCGAATTTGCTTATCAACTACCCGGCATGAACAAGGTTCTGCAAACAGCGGGTCGGGTGATTCGTGATCTGGATGATAAGGGCATTGTCTGCCTGGTCGATCTACGTTTTAGCGAACATAGATACCAACAATTATTCCCGGCACACTGGCATGTGAAAATGATGAGTTCGAACACGAATCTGGCAAACGAGCTGGCACAATTTTGGGGCGTCCAGTGAGACCCAGTTTACCAGGGCCGTTCGTCGATATACTAGGATTCCGGATCCTGGTCGTTTACATGCAAACACACACAAATACACGCAAAAAGGTTTAAAAGTATGGAAAATAAGGTTGACTACATTATCGTCGGAGCAGGCAGTGCTGGATGCGTAT
>CAZAZB010000533.1:0-2703 GCA_964489485.1 uncultured Pseudomonadales bacterium
GCTGGCAGGACTTTATGCCAACCCAGTCGCACGAGATCAGTTTTTAGAACGGCTGGTGAAGGAGGGTCAAATTCAGCAGGAAGAGAGTCTGTTGGTTCACAAAGATGGCTCACATGTCCTTGTCGAAACAAACGCACGATTGATGAAGGATGCAGAAGACAATGTGGTTGGGGTCGAAGGCGTTGTCAGGAATATCACTGCACGAAAAAGTGCTGAAGATCTCAATGAACGACTCGGTCGTATCATCGAAGCGTCGGTTAATGAAGTGTATGCATTCGATGAGGACTCGCTGAAATTCAGCCTGGTCAATCGCGGTGCACGAAGAAACCTTGGCTACTCAATGGAAGAGTTGTTGACATTAAGTGCAGTAGATTTAAAACCGGAATTCACCCTCGATCAATTTAGACAGAAGATCAAGCCTCTCAGTGATGGTGATCTGGAAATATTGGATTTCGAAACCCTACACCAACGAAAAGATGGCACAAGCTACCCTGTTGAAATAAGACTGCAGTATACAGGCAACGAAGACCCACCTTTATTCCTGGCCATCGTGCAGGACCTAACAGAACGAAAAATGTCTGAAGCACAGTTATCCCAGGCACACAAAATGGAAGCGGTTGGTCAATTGACGGGTGGAATTGCACACGACTTTAATAATCTACTCACGGTTATTCAGGGGAATATCGAACTGGCACAACCTGACCTTCCTTCTGAATCGTCAAAGTTTCTAACAGGCGCACTGAATGCGGCAGAAAAAGGCGCGACTCTCACCCAGCGTTTGTTAGCATTTTCAAGGAAACAGGCACTCAAGCCGGAGATAGTGGATCTACGGGCACTGATCTCCGGCATGAGCGATCTACTACAACGCACTCTAAGGGAAAATATCGAAATAGAAGTTGTCGGTACTGCCCGGTTGTGGCGTTGTGAAGTAGACCCAGCGCAACTGGAAAATGCACTCCTGAATCTGGCAATCAACGCACGGGATGCAATGCCAAACGGCGGTAAACTCACGATAGAAACATCCAATGCCTATCTTGATGAGCAATTTACAGGCAGCCATTTCGATACGACGCCCGGACAATATGTACAGATGTCTGTCAGCGATACGGGCTCAGGCATGTCTTCTGCCGTTCGCTCGAAGGTTTTTGAGCCTTTTTTTACAACAAAGGGCGAAGGTAAAGGGAGCGGTCTAGGGCTGAGCATGGTCTATGGCTTTGTCAAACAAAGTGGCGGCAGCATCGACATCTACAGTGAACTGGACGAAGGCACGACGGTTAAGATCTATCTACCCAGGGCTCATGGCAACATTACTGAAGAGAAAAATCTGGCGACCAGGCCTGAAATCATCTCAGGCAAAGGTGAGACAATCGTCGTGGTTGAGGACAATCCTGACCTGGGAACGGTCGTCACCAGGATGCTCAGTTCATCCGGTTATGTTCCGCTTTATGCAGAAGACGTTCCCCAGGCTGTTGAATTGTTTGAATCAAACCCGAACATCAGTCTGCTATTAACGGATGTCATACTCAAAGGCGCGGAAAAGGGAACAGATCTGGCCGAAATAGTTGAGAAACGTTGGCCAGAAACAGTCATTCTGTATATGTCCGGTTACACTGAGAACGCCATCATTCATGATGGTCGATTAGATCCGGGCGTGGAACTACTCCCCAAACCCTTCTCAAGACAACAACTCGCGCAGAGAATCAGCCAGCTTATCAACGCTTAATTCACCGGTCCAGATCCCTTCAAAGACAAGTAGTGTGATTCGTTATTTTGGCCGCATAAACCAGGGACCGGTCATCCCTCTCTCGATCATGACAGCGCGATTCTGTTTGGCATATTCTCCCATTTTTGAAAAATAATCCGGATCCAGACGACGCTTGAATAGATCCGTGGAGAACATCGCAGCCCAGTCTTCCAGAGGCTTTATGCCATCGCCAGATTCAGGATCAGTTTGCGACCATTTAAAAACATTGTCTTCGCACGCGAAGAGATTCATGCGTTCTCAGTTGTCCGGTGTCGGTATCTCAGACCACTTCCACATCGGGTTATTGATGTGTCCAACAGTTGTCTCCGGCGTAATCTCCAAAATCTCATCATCTTTATAGCGGACAGTAATCAACTCGGCGGTAGCAAGATCTCTGGTTTCGACCTTGACTTCCTGACCAGGAAATAGCCAACGAATAGCATTGACCTCAAGGCCGCACTGCCCGAACCACTTACGCTCGCCATCAATAGAGACAAGATATTGTGTTGGTGTACTGTTGAACGGTGCCCATGATCCGACCTGATCCGTGCCGGGAGATGTCCAGCAGCCTATTCCAATCTCCGCTGCCTTATTGACCGCGAGGCGGGATGCTTCTGTCGAAATCTCAAATTCGGTAGCCAACTGGGTGTAGTGTGGCGCCCATCCATGGTCAACCAGATGTTGTAATACCCTGGTGTAGGTCTTCTGTACAAGCGCGCTATCGACTTCTGCCATGCTGGTCTCCTTGTTCCATTTCAGCTTTCTCCACGATCATCCATAATGTCACTTTTGCAGGTTAACCACCATTCTTAACTTTATCCCGCCTACATCAAAGGGGCTAATAACAGGGTGCTGATCTTGGAATTGGTGGCATAATTGGCACTCGAATAAATCGCGTTAAGATTGTTACCCCTAAATTGATAGAGAGGACCCCATGTCGAACGGGCAAAAGAAGGATA
>CAZAZB010000534.1:0-2688 GCA_964489485.1 uncultured Pseudomonadales bacterium
TATAAAAAGATCATAGAACTTTTTCTGGTGATGCCAGGCAACAGACCGGAGTTCCACCGGTAAGGTAAAGGTCACCATAAAATATTCAACCGGTAGCAATTTTTCACTCTGCCGGTCCAGCCATTGGCTGGTGTCATAGTGAGGGCGGGGCGGCCTTCCGCTCTAAGTCCATTTGAGACCGAACTTATGGCAGCAGCCTTGCAACAAATCTTGCATGGCAGTAACGTATCCACACAATGGATCCGCACAATGGATACAACGTGCAGGCTATGTCAGGCAGCGCAAATGTTCAATAGATACGGGCGGGTCGTGCAACATCGGCCTTTGAAGGGCTTGAGCCGTATGATGGGAATCTATCACGTACGGTTATTGGAGGGCAAAGGACCGCATGGCCCTGAGCTATCCGGTGCAGCTTGACGCTATCCAACCGAATAGAAATTGTTGGGTGCCAACCTGAGGAAATTCTTGGTGACGTAAAAGGAAGCGCCGCGACGATATTTGCCTATTCTTTGGAAGCCGAAAAGAGCGGGGCAAAGCTCGTTTGCTTCCCAGAGTGCTATCTGCAGGGTTATCTTGTCGATCCTCAGCATTCTAAAGACCTTGCCATCTCGCTGGACTCTGAAGAATTCGCTTCACTTTTGGAGCAATTCGAAACGCTAGATCTTACGATCGTTTTCGGCATGATCGAGACTAGAGATGATGTCCTATTCAACACTGCTGTAGTCGTAAAGAACGGCGTGCTCGAAGGAGCGTACCGAAAGATAAACTTGTTACCTGGCGAATCCAAGGTTTTCGCGCCTGGTAACAGTTACCCTTTGTTCAATCTTGAGGGTATCAAATTCGGCATCAATATCTGCTATGACCTGAACTTTCCTAACTGTGCCAATCTCGTAGCAAAACAGGGTGCGCAACTTTTGGTATGTCCTTGCATTAATATGCTTAAGATTAAAGCAGCTCAGGAATGGAAGGAAAAACATAATGCAATACGTGCTTTGCGATGTAAGGAATCCAATTTGTGGCTACTATCTTCCGACGTAACCGGAGAGCGGGATGGGCGTATATCTTATGGACCTACAGCTGTCATTGATCCTGCTGGACGCGTGGTAGCCCAAACCTTACTAAACGAACCGGGCTCCGTTTCTTATGAGATCTCTGCATAACATGTGGTTTAACACCTTCACATTCGTTCACTCCGACCGCCGTAAGCGGTACAGATCCGCCTGCCGCGCGCGCGAGTCCGATCGTATTGCGTCCTGCGCCAGGTCTGTCGTCGGCTTAACCTGGTTTTAGATGCCAACACTTGATTGATAGTATCAATATTAATACTATATCTTTGTGCCTAATGTAAACAAAATCACTCTAGAAAAGAAAGCTAATCCCAAAGGGATTCGATTCAGTGATTTAAAGAAAGTATGCAAGGCACAATTTGGACCACCCTGGCAGGATGGTACGAGTCATTGTGTATACAAAACTCCCTGGTCCGGTGATCCTAGAGTAAATATCCAGGGCAAGGAAGGTATGGCCAAAGCGTATCAAGTTAACCAGGTGCTCCTTGCAATAGAACGAATGGAGATTAATGATGGTTCGTGAATCTGACAAATATACATTTAGGGTAATGTGGTCTGAAGAAGATCAGGAGTTTGTGGGTCTCTGCGCAGAATTCCCAAGTCTCAGTTGGCTGGCAGAATCACAAGAGGCTGCACTAAAAGGAATACGTACTGTGGTACAGAAATGTCTTAAAGATCTTAAAACTACCAACGAAAAAATCCCACCGGCAATAGCTGCCAGAAATTATAGCGGGAAATTCATGGTACGTGTACCACCGGAAGTACATAGACAACTAGCAATTAAGGCCGCGGAGGGAGGGGTTAGTTTAAATCGAATTGCTAGCTCAATGTTATCCAGGTAGCGCATCTAACAAATAAGGATAGGTAGCGCGCAGCCGCGATCCGCTCCCGGTCGGCATATCCCAAGTTGGACAAGCCCGTGATCGGCTCATGCAGAAATATTCCCAACCACAACATCAGGAGATAGATATGGCCAGAGTTTCCGTGAGTATTGATGTACCCAGCTTAGATAAAGCCGAGCTTTTCTATTGCAAAGCACTGGGGTGTACAAAATTGCGCGACCCGGACGGACACGGGTTTTGCCTCATTAATGAGTCATGAATCTGTTCAGCGGAAACAATAATGTCTCTTTTGGCACGATAGCTTCACCTGCCAGAGACCAGCCGATCCCTCCGGCATTTCGGTCACCGGTTTTACTTAAATAGTAGATGTCCAGGGAAAAAAACATGGAGATAGACTTTTCGAAATACTCACTGGAGGATCTGAAATCATCACTCAGAGGTATTGATTCAGATGTACATCCTGAAAGAGTCAGAGAGATCGAGGAACAAATCCAGATTCGCTTGAGTAACCCACAAGTATTCATTGATCAAGCAATACCGACTGGCTTATTTTCATTGCGCTTCCCTGGTGACATCACTTTCCATGTGACCGTCAGAATCATTCTGTGGGCTGTTCTGTTCGGCTTATTGATAGCAATACCACTGGGTACCTCAATCGCGCTATTGGTTTTGTTCACTGATGTCAGCGAAGCCAATGGTCGTTTTTTACTGCAGGTTCTTCAGATTCGTCGGCTGGTTTATCATCTGAAGTTTCTGCTGCACTTTCGCTGTCGCTGACT
>CAZAZB010000535.1:0-2678 GCA_964489485.1 uncultured Pseudomonadales bacterium
AAAAACGCAGGACCCCGATGTAGAGATTGCCGAACTGGAAGAACTCATCAGCCATGACGTCGGCATTAGTTTCAAATTCCTGCGTCTGATCAATTCAGCCAATTTCGGTCTGTCAAAAAAGGTTGAATCTCTGCACCAGGCCCTGATGCTGCTGGGCCTGAAAGAAATCAAAAGCTGGATTTCCCTGGTTGCCCTGTCGAATATTGATTCGGTACCGCAGGAGCTGACGGACATGTCCATGATGCGCGCCCGCATGTGTCAACAACTGGCCAAAAAAGCGGGTTACAAAAATGCAGATACCTATTTCACCATTGGTATGTTTTCCCTGCTGGATGCCATCATGTCCAAAACCATGAAAAGTATCCTGAAGTCATTACCGTTCTCCGCAGAGGTCAACGATGCCCTGCTTTTTCAAAAAGGGGAAATGGGGGAAGCGCTGGATTGCGCCATTGCCCATGAGCAGGGCGACTGGAACATGATCAGGTTTGCCGGGTTAACCGCGGCAGAAATCAACGAGATTTATATCGATAGCCTGGAATGGTGTCGGGGAGTGCATGCCCGGCTGGTTTAGCGTCAAGCGGAGATGACGAGGGCCGGTTATGCTCAATCATCCAGCGAGTGAGCACAATTCCGGCAGGTCAGGGGGGCGCCCTTCGCCAGCAAGCCCCGCACCGTCAGCCAGTTGGTTTTTGACACAAGGCGCGGCTCAATCTCCCGCAGGTCCTTCATGAGAGAAGCGCCACAGTGGGGGCAAACCAGTATCCGCCTCATCAAAAAATGAATCAACACCGCTGCAGCAAAGCTGAGAATGACCAGCCAGACGAATGATTGCAGGACACCAATCGCCACCAGCACCATCAAGCCTGTATTCATCAGCAGCCAGAGGTCCAGGCGCCTGAGCAGTTGTCGGCGGTTCGGGGCCAGGCGCCAGCGTGCGCCGGTTTTAATGTGTTTGTAGCGTTTTCTGCGTAACGCAACCGCCTCAATGCGTGACCGGGGAATAACAAGAAGCCAGACGAGTGCCCCTGTCGCCGCTGCCAAAACACCCAGAAGCATTGTGCTAAAGGGATACAGATAGGCAAAGCGATTGATGAATGCTTCTCCATTTTTTAGGTATAACACAGGCACGGTGGCACCAACCGTGTTGAATGTCCCCCAGCTGTCCCAAACGACCCGTGACGTGGTGAAACGCCTTGGCTGCCCATCTACCGGGTATTCAATCACGATTTCGTAAGCATCTCTGGTGGGCCCGCCACCACTCGCCTTCCGGTGTATATCGACAATACGACCATCAACCCTGATCCCGTCCCGCAGTTGCGAGCGCTCGACAGAAAATGTGATTCCTGCAGCGATAATCAGCAGGACGATTAACATCAGGATATTCTTAAAGTGTCTGGAACGTGCACTCACTTCAAAATTTCGCATTTCTAACGGAGGCTGATTTACGGGGGATTACCATATGTTTTTGTGAAATTTTGCGAGGCCTTGCAAAAGCACGCAACGTTGAGGGTGCGCTTGAATACCTTATTGTGCATTCTCTCTTGCAATGCCCTGCATTACCGATTGAATAGAGGTTATAGATTCCACCCATTCCAGTTTGCTCTCATACCAAATATTAACTTTTGGGGAGATTTTTCCTGAACTTTCAAGTGTCCCAAAATACACCATGCATGCCCCGGGAAATTTATTGTTCAGATTGAATATTGGTGTGCCGCATTGACTACAGAAGTATTTTTCCCCTTCCATAGCTTTGAAACTGTGCAGACTCTCTTTGCCATGGGTAATTTCCAGAGAGGGATACGGTAATGCTGCATAGGTGGAGAATGCCGCCCCGCTATGAGACCGACAAAAATTACAGTGGCAATTAACGACATTAAGAATTTCCGATGTCAGTGTGTAGTTCACCTCACCACAGAGGCATGTTCCTTTGAGATCACTCATTTACCCTCCTTGTTTGTTATTTGTCGCACAACTCGAAAATCACCGACTACAAAAAAAGAAGAATGGGGGGCGAGTGGCATTTTTGTCATCCGAGTAAATTTCTATTGTTGGCAGTCACTTGGCTTGTAGATTCTCTTTCGGCTCCAGGTAATCCCGTCTCTTAATTCTTTTGCTGGATTTCCACCAATAATTATGCCGGTTTTAGTGAACTTTTTTGTGGTGATTGAGCCTGTTGCAACAACTGATTCATCAGGTATGTTTGTACCTTTTAGCAGGGTGCTATGTGCAGAAATCCATACATGGTTGCCAATAGTAATATCTTCGGCGTAATTGATGCGCTCATTAGTTTCTCGAGAAATAATTGAGTGAGAGTCACCTGTTCGGATATCTATGTCATATGAGAACATACAATCTTTCCCTATTGCTATCTTAGAACCTGGTTCCGTCAATGCAAAAGCAACACCTTCAAATGTAGAGTTTTCTCCGATAATTAACGAGCAGTGACAGTCTTCAAACCATATATTGCTGTGTTCGTTAAAACGACAACCACGATTTATTAATACTCTATGGCCGTTTCCACGAATATGAAAGGTTACACAATTTAAAATGCAGCCTTCCTTTATTTCAATCGTATTATCATCTCCCTGAATATCAATTATTACTGAGGACAATAAACCGGCCCAATAACCAATCGTATTATTTTTTCCTTAAATATTCAGTTAGATCGGAAGTGCACA
>CAZAZB010000536.1:0-2673 GCA_964489485.1 uncultured Pseudomonadales bacterium
ACCACTACTCATACCGAAGTGCATGAATGGGATTTTGATTGGCCACTTTAAGCGCATGAACCGAGACGATCGCCCAGGCCAGTGAAATGCCTAACAGCCCGGCAAGCAATATGAAACCACCCGCAAGAGAAAGCCTGTTTTGAAAAAAATCAAGATATGTATTCGATGCAAGATAAGCGAGAGGTAAGGCAACGAGACATGCCCACATCACTGGTTTTGAGAACTGCCAGATTAGAAGGCTGACAATTTGCATCTTGTTCGCACCCATCACCTTGCGGATACCAATTTCTCTGGTTCGCCTTTCTACCATAAATGCCGCTAAACCAAAGAGCCCAACCATGGAAAGCGCCATCGCCAGGAATGCGAACCCAGCCAGCGCAATACCCATCCCGGCAAAAATCTTGAAGACATTTTCAAAGGTTTCGTCCAGAAAGTGGAGCTGGATGGGGTAGTCCGGGATGACCCGTTTCCAAACCTTCTCTATATCCGCAAGCGTCGCAGCAACCTCCCGACCCTGAATGCGGATTGAACCAATTCGGAAACCGTCTGGTTGTTGAATGAATACAATCGGTCGTAGCTGATTATGAAATCCCAGAAAGTTCTGATCCTCTACTATGCCAACGATCCGATATCTGCGGGGTTGATCTTCGTCACCCAGGTCATAAAACACTGAGTCTATCGAATCCAGGCTATAGCCAATTTGATCCAGAAACATTTTGTTGACGACAACGTTCAGGTTAAAAACATCTTCTTTCGCCATGTCGTCCGATATTTCTGTGCCCAGCGACCTACCCTTAAGTATTTTAATATCATAAAGCGCGAAAAATCCCTCACCAACGTCGATAAGATTCGGATCTACTTTTTCAGCATCATCGCCCTGAACAGCGCTTACTTCTAGTCTTGATGTTCTCTGTTCGAAAGGTACCTGCCCGGAGTAGGCGACACCTGTCACCCCTGGAATAGCCAACAATTCATTTCTGAGTGAATCGAGACGCATTTGGATAGAATCGACGTCCAGTCGTTGCAGGGTGACGACCTGCGACCGTGGGAAAATATTACCCGACTCTTCCAGTTTCGCATTCTGAAAGTAAACCACCATCACGATCGCCATCATAAATATTGAAATAGCAAATTGAACGCCAAGCATCAGAGAACGAAAGTACCCGCCACGCACACTGGTTGCGACACTATCCCGTAGCGCATGCATCGGACTGGTTCTTGTAATCAGATACGCAGGGTAGGTTCCGGCGACCAGCCCGACAATCAGGGTAGTGGAAACCAACCATACCAGTATCTTGCCATAATCCAGTACCAATGCCTTTCCCAACATCGCGTTAAAGGGAGGTATTACAATTTCAAGAATAACAATGGAAATCACCATAGCGATGCTTGTAATGAGTACACTCTCCACAAGGAATTGCGCCAATAGTTGCCCTGGACCGGCACCCATCGTTTTTCGCAATCCCACTTCGCGAGTTCTCCTTAGTGACTGCGCCGTTGCCAGATTCGTGTAATTCACAATTGCAATGATCAACACAAGGAGCGCTAAAAGCTGAATCGTCTCAATGACTGGCATGCCGGTGGCGGACCAGAGAAAGGTATTTGCTTCGGCAAGTTTTCGAACTTCAAAAGCAGAGACGAAATCATCCTCCTTTAACGGGAAGTGCTCTTCATATATTTTGTCTACTTCTGTCTGCAGCCATTCCCCGGTGAAGCCTGCAGGAATTTTTACATAGGTTAAGTCGCCAAGGTTCAGGTTTCCCCAGTCACCCTCTATCGGATCAAATGTATCAGTTTTAAGCAATGTTAGAGGTGCCACGAATTCAAAGCGGCTGGGAAATACCAGTGCAGAATTAAAATGGGAATTCAGCGGCAGGTCTTCAACAACAGCTCTAACGGTTAAAACTTTATCGTGATCCAGAATAATGACCCTTCCTAATACAGGTCCTTCACCGAAGTATTTTCTTGCGGCACTTTTGGTCATCAGCAATCCCAACGGTTCCTTCAGGGCGCTTGAATCGCCCTCGATATAATCAAGATCGAATATGTCCGTGAATCCGTCTTCAACGAATAGTATTGTTTGATAGAAGTCATTCGCGCCAAGTGTTACCAGAAACTCACTTCGAGTAGAGCGGCTCACCACTTCTACCTCGGGAATCTGCGTGCGGATGATCGGACCAAGCGCACTGTAGGCGCTGTCTATTGCCCGAAGTCCAATATTGGCGTTCACAGACAGCACAGTTGCGACGCTGTAAATACGGTCAGAATCTTCAAAGAAGGCATCGTGTGATTGCTCGTATTCAACAAGCAGGGAACCGAAAAGGTAAACAGACAGACCCGCTACAAGGCCGAGAATGTTAATCATCGAATAAAGTCGATTCTTCGAAAGTTGTCGAAGTGCGGTAAGCAGATAGTTCTTAAGCATATTCACAAGACCGAAAAAGAGTCGCTAATCATTGATGACCAATTTGGAGATTAGAGAATCATCTGAGTTTAGCTTAAGACGTGAGTTAACCTAAAAAGGTTGTGTTCGCCGTGTCTGTGAATCCATAGCAGCACCGGGTGCTGGACTAGCTGGTGCAACGCTACCCTGTATCCCACGATCAATATTGACATGACGACCTAATAAATCATATTGTGACAGATAGCATGTGTGGACAAATCTTAATGAAT
>CAZAZB010000537.1:0-2660 GCA_964489485.1 uncultured Pseudomonadales bacterium
CGCCGTACCAGAAAGGCTCACATTGCTGCCTTGAATCACAAACTGATCTGATCCGGCAGTCGACGCGGGTGCATTGTTGGCGGGTGCCGGAGGTGGGGTAACCGTACCTCCGCCGCCTCCGCCTCCACCGCCGCAGGCTGCAAGCATGCCAACGCCCAGGATGAGGAAGAGGATTTTAATTTTTGTGACGATTTGACTGAGATTCATACAGGGGACTCTTAGGTGAATTTAACTGGGTTGAGATGTATCAGGGACTAGCGACAAGACGGTTATTAGGTACGACCTCAATTCGGGGTAAAACGTTCCCTAGAGCGCATCCTTTATCCAGGTGACAGCATTCCGGGTGTAGGCAGACGGCAGTGAATGGCCACTGTTATAGAACTTGATTGCCTTGTTGTTACCCGGAATCGCATCGAATAGTCCCTGCGCTTGATCCTTTGTATAAAATTGATCTTTGCTTGCCATTAACATGAGCAAAGGGAGATGACCCAGGTGGGGGGCGAAGGAGCCTGCATTGTTCACAATTCCTTTTGTGTCAGGCACCACGCAGGCAACCACCGCTTTAACGCGAGGTTCGTTTGCACCCAGGACAAATGCCATATGACCGCCCATGCTGTAGCCCAATACACCCATTCGTTGTGGGTCAATATCCTGGCGGCTTTCAAGATAGTCGATGGCGCGGCGATAATCGACAACCGTCTGGGTAACAAGATGTGAATAACGTATCAGCCACTTTCGCTTGAACACCATATTGCCTGGTTCGATGTAATCATTATTAACGAGTCTTGCGCCATGATACTGGGCATCCAGAGCGAGCACAGCATAACCCTGGGCCAGTAACCCATGCACCACTTTACTTCCGTTGGTGAATTGATCTTGCAGCCAGTTTTCCTTCTTCCCTGTGATGCCATGGAGTAACAGAACGACAGGGTAGGGTGCATCCCCTTTTTCCGGTAAAGCAAGAAAGCCAGGGACACTGCCGCCATGGTAGCTATCAAATGCAAATTGCTCGAAAGTCTGGTCTTTCATCTGGAAAGACCCCGTTATTCTGGCATGAAGCGGATAATCTTTTTCGTAGGCGAATGTAGATTCTAGGATCGAGTAGGCTTGTTGATTTAGACCCGCTGCCAGGGGTTGGTTGCTGGATAGCATGCCGAGACCGAGAAGCAATAGGGGTAAGAGGTTATTGATATGTCGATTCATTCTGGTTCTCCGCTGGACCGGTCCGCTGTGAGCTGAATTATGTGGCAATTCGATGGATTTTAATAATAGATCTCAAAAACGAAATTCTGGCGAAATTCTGGATGGCGAAATTCTGGACACCCGACCGAATTTCTCGAAATTCTGGACACCCGACCGAGCGAAATTCTGGACACCCGACAAGTCGAAATAACTCACTCCCTGGGTAGCCATCATCTTACGGAGTGTACCGGAAATGACTTGGATACCGGGTGTCCAGAATTCTTTCGACTTATACTCCTTGCAGATCGCAGGCATCTAAAATAACATCAAATGATGCTGTATATCATGCCTTTGAAAACTGGGAATTACGATGAGAACCACACTGAATATCGATGATCAACTGCTGGCAGAGGCTCAACGGGTTACCGGGGTGAGCGAGAAAGTTGCTCTGGTACGCGAAGGGCTGAGAGCTTTGATCGAACGAGAGAGCGCCCGCAGACTGGCGCGACTGGGCGGCAGCGAGCCTAAACTGAGGCCGATATCACGTCGACAGTCCGTTCCGCCAACGTGATTCTTGTCGATACCTCAATCTGGATAGATCATCTGCGCACCGGAGACGATTTTCTTGTTGACTTGCTTGAACGCAGCCAGGTACTGACACACCCCTTCGTCGTTGGAGAACTGGCTTGCGGGAATTTACGCAATCGTGATGAAGTGCTACGGCTACTCAATGACTTGCCCCAGTCGCCAGTCGCATCCCATGAAGAAACTTTGCACTTTATCGAACACAATAAACTGATGGGGCAGGGAATCGGCTACATCGACACGCATCTTCTGGGTTCAACTAAATTGGCTGATAGCGCTAAGATCTGGACACGCGACAAGCGATTACAAAAAATCGCTAGAAAGCTCCAGCTGGCTTTCGACTAAAGACATCAATGGTTTGCTCGGCGGATCTCAATGCCTTGCGACTGGTATATTCGCCCCTGATGCGACGTTCAAGAAAAGAAAGATCGCTATTTCAACAACCTTCTTGCAGGATCAAAAATCTGGTAGAAAACGATATTACCAAGCGCCAGACGGCTTATAAATACTTGAAGCAACTGACAAGCATTGGTGTATTGTGGGAAGTCAGGGCGGGGAAAGAAAAGCTGTTTATTCATCCGAAGTGGGTAGAACTCATGACAGGAGATGAAAATGAAATTGAGAATCATGGCTGAAGGTGATCATGACTGATGGACTTAGACGACTACATTTCTAAATTCCAGAGCTTAAACGTAAACCGGCGAGGTGGTCGTATCAGTCCTCATAAGCCTTGCATGCTACTGGCAGTCTTGGAGTTGGCGGAAGCAGGTCATCTCACTGAGAATCGGCTTAGATTCGATGATGTTTTACTGACGCGATATGCAGCCTATTTCAATATCGTCAGGTCAGAACGAGATCACTTAAACCCCTGGATGCCGTATTTCCACCTACGG
>CAZAZB010000538.1:0-2651 GCA_964489485.1 uncultured Pseudomonadales bacterium
AAGTGATTGTAGAAAATACTACGACGCTATTATGGGACGAAAACAACAGACCGAAGGATAACAAGCCAGGTAATATGCTAGAGAAATATTCACAGTGGATTCAGGTGTGTATGGCAATCGGTGTGCTCGTTGGGTTAGTGCTTGTGGTGACCGAACTGAGACAGTCCAGAACTCTTATCAGAGCTGAGATGGCAGGTGAAAATTATGACAATGTGATTCAACAGAACATCGCATTGTTAGGGGAAGATCCCAGCAACATTTTGGCAAAAGCCTGCAAGGCGGAAAATCTCGAAGCTAGCGAACTATTGGTGTTGGATCAATTTTTTCTGATGAAGCTTAATACTTCAATTAGACTTTGGACTATTCAGAGCATTGCAGGGTTTGATGCCGAGTCATACGGCTATGGCATAAAAGCGTCTCTCATTTGGATTGCCCTGTTACCTCAGGGGGAAAGTTGGTGGGAAGAAGCCAGAAAACATAGACCAAGGGAATTCGTCCGTCTTGCCGATAGCTTTCTGCCTACGGTACGGGGTAGTTGCCTTGGTTTGCTCGAGTTAATGCAGCCGTTAACAGAAGACTCGCTTAAATTTCCTTCATAAATGTCCGTTCCCGGTCGATCAGTTCAAACCCACATGCAGCGTAAAGTCCAAACGCCCGGTCATTAAAACCAGCCGTGCCAATCTTCGCACTGTGCATACCCATCGCCTTCATGCGTCGTAACCCCTCGAGATTAACCTGTTTGCCAAAACCAGATCGCCTGAATTCAGGTCTTGTTCCAACGGGCTCAAAAGAGCCGATGCTTAGCTCCTTATCTATCCAGCCAATACAGTAGCTCGCGAATGTCCCATCGTTCATTTCAGCGACAAGATCCAGTTCGGGCTTGAAGATACTGATGTCGCGAACACCCAGATAGGTTCGCATGTCAAAGCTTGATCGATGCCAGGCATCTCGATGAGTAGCGACCCGTTCTGGGAAGTCAGGCTCGAGTACATGTCGAACTTGTGTGCCTTCGGGTAGATTTGTCCGGGGAATCGGTGTCTCAAGGCTGCGCGCCATGCTTACATGGTAATGCGCGGTTGCCTCATAGCCCTTAGATTGAAGAAACTGGATTCGTTGTTGGTCTTTTTCAAGTACGCTGATTTGTAGAAAGCGTTCATTGCCGGTTATAGACGGCAGTTCCTCATCCAGAGCCTGTTCCCACTCTTGCATCGTTTTGAGGTGGATCAGCCAGGGAAACAGGGGGCCAGTCTCTCGCCGTCTGATCTCTAACCATCCTAGCATCTCACTCATCATGAGATCCCTAGAGGGATGTTCAACCTTGACATCCATGCCAATGGGAAAGTTGGGCTGGAACCAGGCGTAGCCCACCAGTTCATGATTGTCGTACCAGAGCCTCAGATTACTTTTAGGATTAGATCCGGGAAGCCGCCAGGCGACATCACTGTTCATCAGGTAGGTCGCGTCCGGCCAACGCGCTAGTGCATTGAATGTAATGAGTGCGAATAGATGAGGTAACTGATCCCTGGCAAAGGGCATGGAGCTGATATTGGACATGGAAATTCCTGAAGATGCATTCGATGATTAAACTGCCCACCTACTTTATGTAGACAAAGCTAGCGACAAAAACATGTTTTCAGGAATTAATCATTGAACCAGGTGATCCATATCAATCTTTGATGAAGAATTTAGCATAGAAGAAATGCTTTTGAAACCAAAGGTTTACAACCTGCATGTAAATGATAATAATTCGCATCTACAGAAGTTAATGAGATGGCAGCGAATCAAATGACACTTTCGGACATTAAGGCGTCTTCCCGATGCAGAATCATTGATGCTGCTGTTGGGTATCCAGAGATTCAGAGTCGTTTCTACGCGCTGGGACTCTACCCTGGCATTGAGGTTGAGGTGCTTCGTTACGCGCCAATGGGCGATCCTATCCAATTGAAGGTCGGTCATTCTTTGCTGAGTATTCGTCAACGTGAAGCGCAGCATATTCGTGTGGAAGAGGTCGGTTAGAGGTGATAAATACCCTGACCTTAGCACTTGTCGGCAACCCGAACTGCGGCAAAACAACCTTGTTCAACGATTTTACCGGGGCGCATCAGAAGGTTGGTAACTGGCCTGGCGTCACAGTCGAAAGAAAGACTGGGACTTTCTTCCTCACCAATAGTGCTGCTGATAAAAAACAAGTTGAGCTTGTGGATCTTCCCGGTATCTATTCACTCGAGCAGGAATACCTGGGTCTGGATGAAAAGATTGCACGAGAATACCTTGAGTCAGGTGAAGTCGATCTCTTAATCAATATCGTTGATGCAGCTAACCTGCAACGAAACCTGGTGTTGACTCAACAACTTCTTGAGACTGACCTTCCAGTTGTCGTAGCACTTAATATGCTTGACGTGGCCAAGCAGCAGGGCATCAAGATTGATGCAAAGGGACTGTCTTCAAAGCTTGGCGTACCTGTTGCGCCAATCGTCGCAGCAAGCGGCGAGGGAATGGTGGAGTTAAGAGAACTATTGGGTAGTGGTTTACTCGATCAGCAACTTTCCGGGCCAAAAGGCAGACAGACGGAGAAACCCAGTTCGTACAACCAGAGTCCGGAAACCCAGTCAGTCGGCGAAAAGCTCTTGAAGCGATATCATCGGGCACAA
>CAZAZB010000539.1:0-2647 GCA_964489485.1 uncultured Pseudomonadales bacterium
ATATTCAGCGCGGTAGAAGAAAGAAACCAACGTCAGAAGACGGTTCTGGTGCCGAAGATCCATGAAAAAATGGGGGAAGACTTGTCTGGCAAGACATTTGCCTTCTGGGGGCTCGCCTTTAAGCCGGAAACAGACGATGTAAGAGAAGCGCCTGCCCTTGATACGATTCGAGCCGTTGTCGGTGCGGGGGCAAAGGTTCGTGCGTTCGATCCTGCAGCCATTGAAACAGCCAAAGACTCCTTGTCGGATCTTGATTCAGAATCCCTTGTCTTTGTTTCATCGCCAGAAGAAGCCATAGAAGGCGCGGATGCGCTGGTTGTCATGACAGAATGGAAAGCATTCCGCCAGCCTGATTTCAAATTGTTATCAAACCTTACGGCCAGGGTCATTTTCGACGGTCGTAATATTTATGATCCGGCTCAGGTATTGAATCACGGGCTCGACTATATTGGTGTTGGTAGAAGCTCGGATCTGGTTAAGTCCTGATGCCGATATTGGTCACAGGGTGCGCTGGTTTTATCGGTGCCCATGTTGCAAATAAGTTGTTGGCTCGCGGTGAACAGGTCATCGGTATCGATAATATCAATGACTATTATGATGTTTCGCTGAAACATGCAAGGTTAGAAACACTTGTTCGGTCTCCATCGGAAGACACGGCTTTTGCCTTTGAAGAGATGGACATACAGGATGGTGACGCACTTCAAAGTCTCTTCTCTCGTCATGACATCACAAAGGTTGTGCATCTGGCTGCCCAGGCAGGCGTCCGTTATTCAATCGAGAACCCTCGCGCCTATATCGATACCAATATCGTTGGTTTCCTGAACATATTGCAGAGTTGCCAGAAGCATCAGGTGCAACATCTTGTCTATGCCTCGTCGAGTTCAGTCTATGGCAACAATCAGAAAGTTCCCTATTCCATTGAAGACACCGTGGACAATCCCATCTCCATGTACGCGGCCACGAAAAAGTCCAATGAACTGATGGCACATGTTTTCAGCCATCTTTATCAAATGCCAACGACGGGGCTGAGGTTCTTTACCGTGTACGGTCCCTGGGGCCGCCCGGACATGTCGCCTTTTATTTTTGCCAGCGCAATATTTGAAGGCAAGCCCCTGAAGCTATTCAACTACGGTAAGCACCAGCGCGACTTTACTTATGTTGATGACATTGTTGATGGCGTTATCAGAGTTCTTGATGGTCCACCGGAAGGTGATCTGCCCTACGCCGTCCACAATATTGGCAACCACAATCCGGTTGATCTCGAAGATTACGTAAAATTATTTGAACAGGCGATTGGCAAGACGGCGCTCATAGAGAAGTTGCCCATGCAACCAGGTGATGTAAAGACAACCTTTGCGGACATCTCAACCATGCAGGAACAGTATGGCTACCAACCGTCGACACCGATCGACGTTGGCGTTGGCAAATTCGTTGGCTGGTTCCGCGAATACTATAATAAATAGTACAAAAATAAGCAGTACAAAAATAAGCAGTACAAAAAATTACACAAAGACTAGCTGCGACAAATAGAAAAAGCGACGAGGTAGAGTAAGGCCATGAAACAGAAAGGCATAATACTGGCAGGCGGATCGGGGACAAGGTTGCACCCTCTGACCCTGTCTGTGAGCAAACAGATACTTCCAATCTACGATAAGCCGATGATCTACTATCCCTTGTCCACACTGATGCTGGCAGGTATTCAGGATATTCTGATCATCAGCACACCGCACGATCTACCGGCATTCAAGGCGCTACTGGGTGATGGCAAGAAATGGGGGCTGAAATTCTCATACGCAGAGCAACCATCGCCCGATGGTCTTGCCCAGGCATTTATCATTGGTGAAGAATTTATTGCAGGGGATCCGGTTTGTCTGATTCTTGGTGATAATGTTTTTTACGGTGAAGGCTTATCGCAACGGTTACAGAATATCGGGGTTAAAGAGTCCGGTGCGACAGTGTTTGGCTACTATGTTCAGAATCCACAAGAATATGGTGTCGTTGAGTTTGGCGAAAACGGCCAGGTTAAATCGCTGGTTGAAAAACCAGCCGAGCCTAAATCCAACTATGCGGTGACGGGTATTTATTTTTATGATGCCAAAGTGGTGGAGCTTGCCAAGACGTTGAAGCCTTCCCCCCGGGGTGAACTTGAAATAACAGACTTGAACAAGTGTTATCTGGAAGCCGGGGAGTTGAATGTTGAACTCCTGTCCCGTGGTACGGCATGGCTTGATACGGGTACCCTGTCGAACCTTTTGGATGCGGCAAATTTTGTTCGGATCGTTGAACAGAGACAGGGCCTACGGATCTCCTGTCCGGAAGAGATCGCTTTTCGGATGGGTTTCATCGACGCGGCCAAATTAGAAGAACTGGCCAAGCCTCTTGTGAAAAGCGGCTACGGCGAATATCTTCTCAATATCATCGAGCGGTAGGGACAAGTTTTGGAAATAGAGAGTTCTAGCATACCTGACATCAAAATCATCACTCCGGATATATTTGAGGATGATCGAGGCTTCTTTATGGAAACCTGGCGCCAGACCTGGTTGCCAGAGGTGACATTTGTTCAGGAGAATCATAGCAAATCGGTCAAGAACACACTCCGTGGTTTGCACTATCAGGAACCGAATCCACAGGGGAAACTGGTCAGAGT
>CAZAZB010000540.1:0-2626 GCA_964489485.1 uncultured Pseudomonadales bacterium
GAAATGATTGGCGCGATCGAAATTCCGTCGGATATCAACCTGAAGCTGTTTTCTGCTTTCCTGCATCAAATGGGTGTGGCCCATCGAATCACGCTGGAGGGCGTTAATCAGGTTGTCTGGGTTAATGCCAGGGAAGATGTTGAACGAGTGCGGCATTATTACAGCCAGTTAACCAGTGGCGAGCTGGTACTAGAGGATCAGGAAGGGCATCGAACCGGTAGGTTGACCGTAGCTTCCAGGTTATTTGTGAATGTCTGGCGTTATCCGCTGACCATGGGGGTCATCCTCATTAGCATATTGTTTTTCCCGGCAACGATGAACATCGACACCGGTGGTCCAGGTGAGTTGTTTTCACAGCTGACCTTTTTAAAGTTTACTATTGTTGCCAATAATCTCTATTTCGAGGATCTCACGTCCACTCTTGCCGCCGGTGAATACTGGCGTTTGTTAACGCCTATGCTGATTCACTTCGGCTGGATGCACATTGTTTTTAATCTGTTATGGCTCTGGGAGATTGGACGGCGTATTGAATTGATCAGCGGTAGCTCGGTGTTATTACTGGTTACATTGTTCAGCTCTCTCTGTGCCAACTTTCTACAATATGCCATGGCGGGTCCAGGCCTGTTCGGTGGGATGTCCGGTGTGGTCTATGGGTATCTGGGCTATAGCCTTGTCTGGGATAAGCTGGTGCCGACAAGGCTCACTGGCGTAAGAAGTGGTATCTATATTTTTATGCTGGTTTTCCTCGTTCTCGGGTTTACGGGTTTCATCGATCTACTGGGCATGGGTTCGCTTGCCAATGGCGCGCATCTGGGTGGGCTACTTGGCGGTGCTTTAATTGGTCTGATCGCAGCTCTGTTGCAAAGGTTTCAGGCTAGTCAGGCTTAAGCTGAATTTGTATCGTATCGAACCCGCGCGTGAACAGGCAGAGCAAACATGCTCAGCACAGACCTCGGAACCAGTTCTAATGCCCGCTCAGCTCAGTCTGAGTTGAACTCAATTTCATAGGAGGTAAACTTTCGGATGTTGATCACGCCGGTGTCGAAGATCAGGTACTGCGCTTTAATACCCAGAAGCGTCCCTTCTACGATTGGCGTCTTGTCGAAGTTCATCGATTTTACCTTGATCGGATACTGCTCAACGGGATAGCGAAAAGTTTCGACATCGATATCATTAATAGGCTGAATGGACTGCAATCCGAAACGACCTTGAAGTTCTTTTATCTGTTCGGAAATTTCACCTATCAGGCCGTCTCTGAGTTCTGGTAAATCGATATGTTCAGGGTCGCCTTTCAACATTCTTTGCCATTGGGTTTTGTCGCTGATGTGACTTTTGAATGCGACCTCAACAAAGCCCGATTGCTGCCGCGTTTGGACAGCGAAGACGGGGAGTGCCTGCACCGCTCCCTGGTCGATCCAGCGAGTTGGAATATTTTCGCGCCGTGTAATGCCTACCTTGATACCCGTTGAATTGGCGAGATAGACAATGTGTTCGTTCATGCAGAAGTTTTCTGCAAAGGCAGTGTCGCGACAAGTACCTGCGTCGAAATGACAGCGTTCCGGACTCATCAGGCAAAGATCACACTGGGCGAGTTTTCTGAAACAGGGGAAACAATAGCCCTGGCTGAAACTTTTCTTTGTGATGCGCCCGCAGTGCAGACAGGTGATCTTGCTTAAGAAACTTAGCCTGATACTGGACCCAATATACGGGTTGAGGTGTATCTTCTCGTCGTTGAGACACAAATAATAATCCACAGGATCATCGTTCTTGGCGTTGTGCTCGACAGCCATCTTTTTCAGGGAACCATGCATGGCAATAGCTTAACATGTTTCCGTTAAGCGACTGTTCCAGGTCGGTACTTTCCTACTGCGCTTAAGGAAATCGCAACCATCTGTCTGCGTGATTGTCCGATGCCGGGAATGGCGCCGAAGGACATACTCGGCACATGAGTTACTGGATCTACATTCTGACCAACCCCCGGAACCTGACAATAGTGATTGGCTTGACGCGGCGACCACAGGGTAAGTTGTTAGAGGAATCTGCCCCCTGTGACGTAGGTATTATCAAGCAATATGGCTTACAGAAACTTGTTTATCTTGAAGCAGCAGGCGATGCTTTGGCCGCCATCACCCGTGAAACAGAAATGAAAAATTGGCAACGCACCCGAATTGATTGTCTGATCGCCGCCACCAACCCCACCTGGGAGGCGATTGATGTCTCTGATCTATAAATGAGGTCAAATTTATTTTGTTGTAAATTTTGTGCAATTTTGTATTTCTGGGCTTGCAACTATTCTTTTCCTGAATCAATCGATGGAATATCATGCGTCCCACAATAGTTGACGCTGCGCAAAGAGAGATGTGATGAAAGAAGGCCAACCACAAACGATTCGTCTGGACGAATATGAAGTTCCCCCGTTTCTGATTGAAGAAACGGTCTTGCATGTAGATATTCAGCCTGACGTCACGACGGTCACTACAAATTTGAAGGTGATTCGTAACCCGGACGCAACCGGTGCACCGGCTGATCTGCTGCTCGATGGCGGGCCAGGGCTGGTGACCAGATCAATATCGGTTGATGATCGTGAACTGCTGTCGAACGAATATAAAATTGGCGATGATGAATT
>CAZAZB010000541.1:0-2621 GCA_964489485.1 uncultured Pseudomonadales bacterium
CATGCATGGGATTTCAGGCTGCACATGCCAGCTGCCTTGTCGCATGTTCTGTCCAATGACACTTACAATTGGTACTACCATTCAGAGCCCGAGCCGGGACTTAACAATAGAAAGATGTACTGCCCAAGAGGGCGAGTATTAGGAGGGTCATCCTCCATCAACGGGATGGTCTATGTTCGTGGTCATCCAGCGGATTTTGATGGTTGGGCGGCTCAGCCTGGCATGGATAGCTGGCGCTATGATCTTTGTCTGCCCTATTTTAAGCGAGCTGAAGACTACCAGTCCGGGAATGATGAGGTTCGCGGTACGGATGACGTTCGCGGAAAGGGTGGTCCACTTCATGTTGGTCGAAGCAAGGCAGATAACCCGCTGGTAAAAGCCTGGCTGAACGCGGGGGTTCAGGCGGGCTTTGAGAGAACGCCAGATATGAATGGCATCAGGCAGGAAGGAATCTCCGTTTTTGATCACACCATCAAAGACGGCAGACGGTTTAGCACCGCGCGCGCCTATCTGCATCCGATCAGGAGAAGAACAAATTTGTCGACCATTAAGAAAGCCCTGGTGAGCCGGGTTTTGTTTGACGGCCAAAGAGCGGTGGGGATTGAATATCTCAAGGCTGGGAAGGTTCAGCGAGTAAAGACAAACAAAGAAGTCATCCTGTGCGGAGGCGCAATCAATTCACCGCAGCTTCTAATGCTATCAGGTATTGGTGCGGCAGATGACCTGCTCAAACTGGATATTCCTGTGGTCAGTGATCTACCCGGTGTGGGTCTTAATCTGCAGGATCATCTGGAAATCTATATTCAATATAGTTGCCCGAAGCCCGTGTCGCTTTATCCAGCACTCAAATGGCGCAACCAGCCCGCCATCGGTCTTAGATGGTATCTTCAGGGAAAAGGACTCGGCGCAACGAATCATTTTGAAGCCGGTGCATTTCTGAAAAGCGATGCCTCGATGTCCTATCCGGACTTGCAGTTTCATTTTCTGCCTGTTGCGATGGATTATGACGGGAAAGCAAAGCATGAGGGACATGGGTTTCAGGTGCATGTCGGACCGATGAAACCGCAAAGTCGGGGGTCTGTTTCCTTGCAGTCCCGTGATCCAGCAGAGCATCCTCGTATTCAGTTTAACTACAACGCAGTTGAGCAAGATAGAGCTGTGATGAGGCGGGGTATTCGACTCGCACGCGAGATTGTGTCCCAGCAGGCGTTCGATGAATATCGCGGCGTGGAGTTAAAACCCGGTGCAGAGTTTCTTAACGATGATGGACTGGATGAATTCATCCGGCAGCGTGCGGAGAGCGCTTATCACCCGAGTTGTACCGCGAGGATGGGTACGGACGAGTTGGCTGTTGTGGGCCCTGACGCCTGCGTTCATGGAGTTGAGTCTTTAAGGGTAATCGATGCGTCGATCATGCCAGACGTCACGAACGGGAATCTAAATGCGCCGGTCATTATGATGGCAGAAAAATTGAGCGATGTTATTTTGGAGAATAGCTAACCCGCTACGCGATCAAGCGTCTTGTGCCTTCAGTCAGCGGTCAGTCAACCGAGAACAGGAGTGTTCTCAGATATACATTGAGTCTCTTGGCGCTGATGGCCGGTCGACTCTTCTTTGCGCCGTTCGCCTGGATGAGCTTTTACGTCTTTCGTAGTAGTCGACATCTCTATCGATTTCCTTCACACGTCGCTCGCCCTGGCGTCTATCGCTATCTGCTTCCATTCTTTGTGGTCCATACATTACTTGTGATCTCAAACTGCCGCTTGTTTGCGAAATTTTCCGTAGCCTGCAAATCCCATTAATGCAGATCCGAATAGCCAGATGGCGGCGGGGATAGGTACGGGTGTTAGTGTCAGGTTGAGGTCCCAGTGTCCAGAAGTCATATTAGGCGATTGGATCCATGCGGAGCCGCCGAACTCGTTGGGATCTTTGGCATTAGCACCCAGACCGTATTGGAATGTATAACCGGGAACCATGTTGCCAAATAGGTAGTCGGTACCCGCAATACTGATGATGCCTTCGATATCAGCAAAAAAATCCATGGTCGCTGGGTTGTAGGCAGCGCCGCCTTCTTTTTTGTAAGTCTGGCCAGATGTCAGTGCGTCCGACCATGTACTAAAGGTCAGATTGATGTCTGCCGAAACACTTTGTGGATTTGTTGCGCTCCCTATGAGTTCCGCGTACCAGTTAGCTGTGTCTGCATCATCGTTAAAGAGCGTAAATGTTGCGTCGATTGAAAAGTAATTGGAACAGCTACCGCCGCCAATGTCGTTGTTGGTCCAGAGGCCGTGTGAGGCACCTGAGCAGTTTACGACTGACGTGTCGGTGACGTTGTAGACCTGAAGGGCTTGTGCACTGGACACCATTGCCAACGAAGCAAGGATAAGGGCTAGTTTTCTTAACATGTTTTAGTACCCATTAGTTCGTGAGATTTACAGTCAGCTCGTTGGTGGAACCCAAAGATCCGCCTTGTCAAAAAGCGCACCGTAGGCAGTACCAGAGAGTTGCAGTTCCAGATTACCAGCGCCGACATCTACCAGTTGTAAATCGACATCATATCCAGCCCGATCAAAGTCGAAGATCATTTTTGAGGAGCTGCCGTTGATGCCCAGACTGCCCAT
>CAZAZB010000542.1:0-2619 GCA_964489485.1 uncultured Pseudomonadales bacterium
ATTTCGCTTGACCGTGGCCCTAGCAAATACAATAGAGAAAATAGAAACCGCACACGTTGAAAGTGCGCCTGTCCACGGTCAGTGTCTTGTGGAAGGCCATGTATATAGGTAAGAACACTTTCCCATAGATCATCCTCAAGAAAACGCTCAACGGTATCGGACTCACGAGATTTTGACTGTGCTCGTATACGGCGCCTGGCTAGCGCCAAAGGGTTTCCTGCCAAGTAGCCAGCTTCGACAAGATAGTTCATCAATGAATTATTGATTACCAGCGCCTGTTTCAGGCTGCTGTCCTTTAATGGCCCTTGAAAGGGACGCCACTCTTGGCTGTGCCGTGGAGCCCTGGGCCCACACCATTGTTCAGCTGGCTGCGGATCAGCTAAAAAGTCTTTAAAAGCATTGAAATCTTCCCTCGCTAAACTCGAGAGTGGTTTGCCTTGCTCCATTATTGACCACAACAACAGTCTTTCGGCTTCCTTTCGGTAGTTGCGATAGGTCTGCGGTGATTCCTTGTATTCCTCCAGCCATACGTTGATGGCATCTAAATCATTGTCTGCCTCTATTATCTTTGCGGTTTCAACCGCACGATTGCCGCCATAGCTGCCATTTAGGTCATCAGGCAGCGAGATCAA
Source organism: uncultured Pseudomonadales bacterium (assembly GCA_964489485.1). Lineage (GTDB taxonomy): Bacteria > Pseudomonadota > Gammaproteobacteria > Pseudomonadales > Azotimanducaceae. Next base: position 633 of record CAZAZB010000542.1, read on the forward strand.
TTCCAGAGGAACCGTTGGTGCTATGACTTTTTCTTTGTTTTTCATATGGGTAGCGCTCAATGGTGCTGCAGTATCGACCTACGTTAAGAATAATACACTATTCATGATAATAGGGGTAATCATGAATTATAGGTACTTATCATGCGTTTATTTACGTTTTACGTAATTACGTATAGCATGATATTAAAACATGGTTACCGAAATCATGATTCAGTATTGATACAGGAGAAAACGATGTCGCGTCCAGGTGTGTCCTATGAGGAAGTTTCAAAAGTCGCCAGTGCCCTACTCAGCCAGGGAATGCATCCCTCGGTACAGCGGGTGCGCAACGAATTGGGGACCGGCAGCAATACCACCATCGATCGTCATTTGAAAAACTGGCAGGAAACCTTCACGCAGGACAAACAAACCGTCTTGCCGGAGACGCTACCGGAGGAACTGTTGATACCGATCGAGTCGTTTTGGCAAACCGCGATGACCCGTGCTGAGGAAAACTATCAGGCGTTCAAACAGGATTTGCTCAAACAGGCTGAAGAATCAGCGTCAGCGAAGGCAACTGCCCTCCTCCAGCTTAAGGAGAAAGAGGCGGCATGCCTGAACCTCGAAGCACAACTAAACAGGACTCAAGCCGAGAATGATGCATTAAAGGCATCATTTCAGCATTTGGAAGGCGAATTCAAAGCGAGCCAGACCCATGCCGCCGAAATAAAAGAACAGGCCGATCAGTCGATCCAGCTTGCCAAGTCCAATGTGGTGGATTATCAGCGTCAGGTTGAGGCGCTTGAAAGCACCCTCACCGCGCAAAAGGACAGTGAGGCTAAGCGAGTTGCTGAACTTGATGCAAGGATTCAGGATGAGCGGCAACGAGGCGAAGATGCCGAATCGCGCCTTCTGGTGGAAATAGATTCATTGCGGCAGAACGTAAAACAGAAAGACAAAGTCATCGCCACCCTTGAGAAAGAATCAAAAGTATACGCACAGCAAATCCATGAGCTCCGAACTGCGCTACAGTCGCAGAAAGTGAATCATGAGCAATCTGAAAAAGAGTTTTTAGAAAAAATAAGTCAAGATCGTGATGCTCTTGCTCGAGGGGAAAAGCGAGAAATCAGCCTACAGAAGCAGCTTACTGACGTCACTGGGTTATTTGAAAAAATGCAACAAGCATTGGATGAAGGCCACAGTCGGGAAATGGAGATATTGCAACAAGTTTCAAAGCTGGAGATTAGCCTCCTTGAAAGTCAATCTGCACCAGTAGTCAAAAGTGGCAAGTAAACAGCTAACTAGAAGTGTAGTGCCACCCCTTCAACCACAAATTGAATTAAATATAGTTTCGGATTTGTGAAGGTGACTCGTGGGGTGGATTTTCAATACATTTTAAGTGTATGTATGAGGCTGTTGCTTGCCACGATCCCCACGTGTGGTAAGGGTCTATTGGTGGAACGCCCTGACGAACTATGGATGTTATTCGACCTACGTATCAAAGGAGGCTTTTGTTCTTGATGTCAGGGTGGATCCTGATGAATTACTGTTGCCGCTAAAAATTCAATTGGCACAGGCATGGGGTTACCGCTTGGCCAAACTTAAAGAAATATTTATTGAGGGAGAACTCCACTAAGCCATGATAAACAATATAGAACATAACGACGGTCACGCTATCATCAATGAAGCTCGCACCAATAAGGGTACCGCTTTTACTATGGCAGAACGGGAGGCATTGAATCTGCGTGGATTATTGCCTGCCTCTATCTGCTCACAGGAAGTACAGATGGTTAGAACATTAGAGAACTTGCGGCGTAAGGCTTACGACATCGAACGTTATATTTTTTTGATGGCGTTACTCGAACGCAATGAACGCTTATTTTATCGGTTATTGATCGAGAATATTGATGACTTGATGCCTATTGTTTATACACCAACGGTTGGTCAGGCTTGTCAGGAATTTGCGCATATTTTTCGTCAGGCTCGCGGTTTCTATATCACTCCGAAC
>CAZAZB010000543.1:0-2617 GCA_964489485.1 uncultured Pseudomonadales bacterium
GCATGACTGTGGGCATAATATCCTCTTTGAAAGCAAGCGACTCAATCAATTTTTCGGGCAATGGTTTTGTGCCAACGCAGTACTTCAGGACTTGCCGTCTTATGCAAACGGACATCTGCGACATCATCAGATGGCCGGGACAAAAGATGATCCGGACCTGAGAAATTATCAAGACTATCCTGTTGAACGCAGTAGCTTTAAGCGAAAGATTCAGCGGGATCTTATGGGTAAGACAGGGTTCAGGTTACTCAAATATGTCCTGGTTTCTGCGATGGGTATTTTCAATCCGGAAAAACGAGCGTTTTCCAAGCCCTTTGTCCAGGAGATATTGGTGCAACTGGTCTTCATTGCCATCCTGACGATGACCATGAGCCCGTATCTCTATTTGTTGTGGATGGCCGCCTGGCTAACCAGCTACATGTTTGTTGTTCGTTTCAGGCAGGTCGCAGAGCATGCTGCGGTCGCAAATTTATTCGACCTTGATCCGAGAAAGAACACGCGCACGACAGTGCCGAACTGGTTAGAGCGAGCTGTATTTGCCCCTAACTACGTGAATTATCATCTGGAGCATCATTTCCTGGCGAGTGTGCCCTGTTACAGGCTTGCAGAATTGCACCAGTTTCTAAAAGACAAGGGCGCCTATGATAATACCAATATCGCCTATGGATATCGGCAGGTTTTGCGGGAAGCCGTGGTCTAACGTCAGTTTACAGGTCGATGGTTCCTGCGGCCGCAGAAATGACCTCGAAGCGTATTTGTGCAGCGGCGTCGAGTTCTTTAAATAGTGCGACACGAGGGTCATCGTCGTCCAGGAATAGATCAAGAAGGTATCCATAAGCCACTGTCTGGAAATTAAGGCTCGCCTCGATTGTGTAGGTTCCGGCGGCAAGACTGGCGATTTGATAGTGAACACGGTCACCACCGGCAACAAAATCTGGATCGCTAAATCCGGCACCCCTCGGTCGTATCGTTGGCGGTACGGTGTCCTTGTTCATTCCCAGGGGAAGAAGGCGATTGTCTTTGCGATAGGCTGCGGCTTCAAGCAGTGTATAGGTCAGGTTACCATCAATATTTTCCATAATAGATTCATAGCTCTGTACCTGGTTACCATCGCTAATGGTTTCATAGTGGGGCTCAAAGCCAGCAGGGTTTGTGTCGCTTTCCATGCCAGAAATTCTGCCCGCAGCATCAATTGCACCAGACTCAAATACAGTGGCACCTGAACTGTCGAGAACCTTCACGTGTATCCAGGCACGTCGAGATGGATAGCCACTGGGAAATTTGTGCCCGCTATTGTTCGTTAGCTGAATATCGAAATCGAGATCTCCGCCGACACTCGTGATGTTTTGCAAAGAAAGATTAACGGCTGAACTTAGCAACTTTCGTGTTTCTGAAATCGTCTGGTCAAACCCGGTGGCGGTTATCTCAAGCTGTTGGGCATTATTTTTTAAGATGTCCAGCATATAGGTGTTTCCGCCGACGAATGTGTGTCTCGCAAATTCTGGCCGGGGTTGTAGTGATCCAGGTCGATTTGATATAGCGACATCACCGTTGGCAGCAGGCATATGACAGTCCTGGCAGCTTAGATTCAGACTAACCGACTGGTCCGACCCAAACTGACTATTTTGCCATTCGGTATAGACCATCTGTTCCGGGAATTGCTGGCCGGTGGTCGCACCATTCGAATCCACCACTGTCGTCGTTAGGTTGTGACAGGTGGCGCAAACTTCAGAGGTTGATATGTGGGGGCTAAATGCTGGTGTGAAATTAACCGAATTCTGCATAGGCTGAGTGAGAGGATTGTCATATTGACCGAAGAGAAGACGATTGGTCCCCACTTCATCGGCAACACTGAATTGTCCGGAAAACCCTGCGTCGGTCCCAAGTTCCGCCGTATCTTCTATTTGATGGCAGAGTGTACAACTAACACCTTCATTTGCAGCATCGAACAAGGCATTGTCCGGGTGAAGAAAACCATCATCGAAAAGGTTGCGCTGGAGGCCCGCGAATTCTGCTTCACTACTTGCCATGGGCGCATGGCATCGACCACAGGTTGACTCAATTTCTTCTTGCAGTCCTGGGTTGCGCTTAATTTCGCTTGATACCTTTGCTCTCCAGAGGGGGTCCCGGGCGCTGTTGGCCATCATTGTGGATTGCCAGTCGACGACGATTGAGACATCTTTGCCGGAACTTTCTCGTAACCCATCGTGACAATTGCTGCAGGTGCCAGACCCGCTGAAGTGGTTGCTTGTGAAAGAATGGTTAGTCGCTCTATCAGAAAGCGCCGGTGCGGGTTCAGGGGTTGAGGGTGCTGGCGGCGTTGTAGCGGCAGGAGTCGATGTTGAGTTTGAAGGGTCCGCAGCAGGCGTTGTACTACTACCACCTCCGCAGGAAGCGAGTGAAAAAATGAGAGCCAGCGCAAAGCCGCTCTGTATGGGCAATCGAAACAGCTGACAAGATATATTGACAAGGTTTGGCATCGGATATTCAGGGTTTGTTTTATTATAATATTAGAATAGCACAATGTATTAATATATACAGCCGCGTAACAAAGCGTGTCACTCCGGCGAATCAGCTGCGGCTGTAAGAGACATTGCTTATCAGCGGTTTGACAGTG
>CAZAZB010000544.1:0-2616 GCA_964489485.1 uncultured Pseudomonadales bacterium
GCGGTATCAAAATTCGCATGCGCAGTATTTAATTTTGTAGGAAGGAACTCACAAAGAGTGAAAAAAATCGCCATCATTGTTGCCGCTTTACTGGTCATAGCACTCAGCATCCTCCACTGGATCGTCCCCGGCCTTCTTGAAGGCAGTATGAACCTCGTTAAGGAACACGAGCCCTATTCGATCCGCCCGGAAGTGCAGGCGTTCCATGACAAGCTGTTTATTGTAGACCTGCACACAGATTCGCTGTTGTGGAAGCGGGATCTTTTAAAAGAATCATCTATCGGTCATGTGGATCTACCGCGACTGCAACGGGGCAATGTTGCCTTGCAGGTATTCTCCGCCACCACCAAGAGCCCTGCCGGGCAGAACTATGATGAGAACACCGGTGACTCGGACAATATTACGTCGCTGGCAATAGCCCAGCTCTGGCCAATACGAACCTGGAATAGCATCCTTGAACGGGCTAGATACCAGCTGTCGAAACTGGAAGCCTTCGCGGCGAAAAGCAAAGGTGAGTTGATGGTGATCAAGAGCAACAAGGATATGCAATCTCTGATATCCCGCAGGCTTATTGGGCAAAATGTCGTTGGCGGTCTATATCTGATCGAAGGCGCTCACCCGCTTGAAGGCAAGGTCGAAAACCTGGATTTGCTATTCGATGAAGGTCTGCGTGTCACCGGGCTGACACATTTTTTTGATAACAGGCTCGGCGGTTCTCTGCACGGCGTCAGCCACGAAGGATTAACACCCTTCGGCGAACAGGTCATCGAGCATGCCAATGAAATAGGCGTGATCATTGATGTTGCCCATGCCTCACCGCAAATGGTGAAGGATGTGCTTCGTCTGTCGAGCAGACCCGTTATCTTGTCTCATGGCGGAGTGAAGGGCATTTGCGACACAGCGCGAAATCTTGATGATTCACTGATGCAGGAGATTGCCGCAAAGGGCGGTATCATCGGCATTGGTTACTGGGATGGCGCTGCCTGTGATATCACGCCAGCCGGTGTTGTTGCGTCAATTCGTTATGCCATTGACCTGCTAGGCGTCAAACATGTTGCCCTGGGTTCTGACTATGACGGTACAACAGAAGTCTTGTTCGACACAGCGGAACTCGCGATCCTGACACAGACCATGCTCGATGAAGGCTTCACCGAAGCAGAAGTACGCGCCGTGATGGGTGAAAATGTCATGTTATTTTTACTTGAATATCTTCCCGATTGAGTGTCCCTGCGGGTAGAATGCGCGACTTCCAGACTACCCATTGAGCAGCCCTCGCAATGAAATTTGAAGTCAGCCACACGGACGGTAACGCGCGTCGTGGTGAGTTAACCCTTGCTCACGGCAAAGTGCAGACCCCTATCTTTATGCCCTGTGGGACCTATGGCACCGTAAAAGGCATGATGCCATCATCGCTATCTGACATCGGCGTACAGATACTACTGGGCAATACCTTCCATTTGATGTTGCGTCCCGGCATGAATGTCATCGAGCAGCATGGCGGCTTGCATGAATTTATGGGCTGGCAGGGGCCGATACTGACCGATTCAGGCGGTTTTCAGGTGTTCAGCCTGGGCGACCTGCGCAAGATCTCTGAAGAGGGTGTGAACTTCAGGTCCCCGGTGAATGGCGACAAGGTTTTTCTCAGCCCTGAAGTTTCTATGGATATTCAGGCAAGCCTTAATTCAGATATCGTCATGGTGTTTGACGAGTGTACGCCATTTCCGGCGGACGAATCGGTGGTCAGGGAATCCATGGAATTATCTCTTCGCTGGGCAGCGCGCAGCAAGGCGGCTTTCGTGAAGAATGGATCGGACAAGAAAAATGCATTATTTGGCATTATCCAGGGTGGCATACATCCAGATCTGCGGGAAGTGTCGCTAAACGGCTTGAAAGAAATAGATTTTGACGGTTATGCCATTGGCGGCCTTTCTGTGGGTGAACCGAAACAGGAAATGATGAATATTGTGGGTCGTCTTGCACCCGCCATGCCAGAAGATAAGCCGAGATACCTGATGGGCGTCGGTACACCAGGGGATCTGGTGGAATGTGTTCGTCGCGGTGTCGATATGATGGACTGCGTGATGCCAACCCGGCATGCGCGAAATGGCCATCTGTTCACATCAACTGGCGTTGTTAAAATCAGAAATGCGGTGCACAAGACAGATACCGCCCCGCTGGATGCGTCCTGTGCCTGCTACACCTGCCAGAATTTCTCGCGCGCCTATCTGTACCATCTGGATAAGTGCAAAGAGATATTGGGGTCAGAGTTAAATACCATTCATAATCTGCACTACTACCTGTCTTTGATGGATGGGTTACGTTCTGCCATTGAAAACCAGCGCCTTGATGACCATATAGATGAAATATATGAAGGTTGGGGTAGCAGGCCCGATGTGTAATCAGTGAATCACTGGCGAGATTCAGCACGAATGCGGTCTTTAATCACCGGTTTATTTGCTTAATACCCCTCGATTCGGCGAAAATAGCGCCGCTTTGCAATACCCCTCAATTGACGACTGTTTACTACTACGGGAAATGCCCGCCAACCGGGCTTGAAGCCGCCGCGCCCGCGTCGGCGCCCGCCGCGCCGTTCGTCCTCGCTCACCGAGCCCGAGC
>CAZAZB010000545.1:0-2610 GCA_964489485.1 uncultured Pseudomonadales bacterium
GGGAGGTGCGTGCGGGGGTGCCGGTGAAATATTCCATGTCAGCGCACTTGATATGGCGAACCTGCCAATGAAGGGCGGCAAGGTTGACTTCGAACAGGATTTTTTTGGCAAGGAATCCTATCTCACGGTTTCCGGCCAACTCAATGTGGAGGCCTATTGTCTTGCCATGAGTAAGGTCTACACCTTCGGTCCCACCTTTCGCGCAGAAAACTCGAACACATCAAGACACCTGGCAGAATTCTGGATGGTGGAACCGGAAATAGCCTTTGCAGACCTGAACGACCTCGCCGATCTCGCCGAGGATCTTCTCACACATGTGCTTCAGTCTATTCTGGACAAGTGCGAAGACGACATGGCTTTCTTTGAGCAACGAATAGACAAAGAAGTCATTAACCGTGTTCGTTCTGTAATCGACAATAAATTTGAACGAATGGAATATTCCGAGGCTATCGACATTTTGATGGCAACAGACAAGAAATTTGAGTTCCCCGTAAAATGGGGTCTCGATCTACAGTCCGAGCATGAGCGATTCTTAACGGAAGAACATGTAGGTAGACCCGTTGTTCTGATGAATTATCCCACCGAGATCAAGGCATTTTATATGCGCCTGAATGACGATGAAAAGACAGTTGCAGCGCTTGACGTTCTCGCCCCAGGCATCGGCGAAATCATCGGCGGCAGTCAGCGCGAAGAACGTCTGGATGTGCTTGATTCACGCATTGATGATGAAATGAAAGAAGAACTCTGGTGGTACAGGGATTTACGCCGCTATGGCACAGTTCCCCACGCAGGTTTTGGTATGGGCTTTGAACGGTTACTGAACTACGTGACCGGAATGGAAAATATCCGTGATGTGATTCCTTTTCCACGGACACCAGGGAATGCACATATTTAGATTCTGTTTATCCCGTAAAAGCTTCTTTCAGACAGCGAGGCACTGAAGAATACCAGCGCCCTGCCACGCTTTTCTCTTTTACTGGCGGCTGGAGGCAGCTTTCATTTTGTCAATGACATTGTCGATACTGAGTGACCCTCCTTCCTGCCTCTGTGGGAAATCCTTGAATGTCGCAAGAAATTTCCCCACGACAGCTTGTGCGGGGACGAACATCCACATCTGGTCTGCGTAAAAATCGCGGATGTACATGGATGAATCAGGTCCATCTTCGAATGGGTCCATTCTGAGATTGATGATCAAGGGCCAGCTAGGCGTTTTACGGTAGGCTGTGTTGATCGCACCTTCCATAATGGTGAAATGAATCTTCCAATCTTTGTAGCGGATGGCATTGAGATTTCCACCGGCATCAAAATAGAAGATCTCATTTCTTTTGCCTGGTCCGGCACCTGATAGGAGTGCGGTTTCATCGTAACCATCAAGATGAACTTTGAAATTTTTACCGTTAGCCCTGTAACCCTTCAATAACTTTTCTTTTATCTTGGGTTCCCCGGCGGCAGCCAGCAATGTTGGCAGCCAGTCTTCCTGGGAGAAGATATCGTTGATAACGGTGCCTGGTTTAACAGTACCCGGCCATCTGACCATCATCGGTACCCTGAATCCGCCTTCCCAGGTTGTGCCTTTCTCGCCCTTAAACGGGATGGTACCACCATCGGGCCAGGTGAATTTCTCTGCACCATTGTCTGTGCTGAAAACAACGATTGTATTATCGGCGATACCTAACTCATCGAGTTTATCTAACAAAGCGCCTACACCATCATCGAGTTCCATCATGCCGTCAGCATAGAGACCATAGCCAGACTTATGCTTGTACTTGTCACTCAGGTGGGTCCAGACATGCATTCTTGTGGAGTTATGCCAGACAAAGAAAGGTTTTCCTGCCTTATGGGCGTTTTCGATGAAATTAAGGCTGGCAGCGAGAAATTCTTCATCCGCTGTTTCCATTCGCTTTTTTGTCAATGGACCCGTGTCTTCAATTCGCCCATCTGCACTGGTTCTCAATACACCTCTGGGTCCAAATTTTTTATGGAATTCTGGGTCTTTCGGATAGAACTCGCTCTCTGGTTCTTCTTCTGCGTTTAGATGATACAGATTGCCAAAGAATTCATCGAAACCATGATTCGTCGGTAGGTGTTCATCACGATCACCAAGATGGTTCTTGCCAAATTGACCAGACACATAACCCTGATTCTTTAACAATTCGGCAATGGTAGGGTCTAATTCACTAATACCCTGTTCAGCACCCGGCATACCGATTGTTAACAAGCCTGTTCGGAATGGATGCTGACCCAGGACGAATGCTGCGCGACCGGCAGTGCAACTTTGCTGGGCATAGCCATCCGTGAATAGTGCCCCTTCATTGGCTATACGATCTATATTGGGTGTACTGCCACCCATCATGCCGCGATGGTATGCACTGATATTGTACATCCCAACATCATCACCCCAGATAACCAGAATGTTTGGCTTTTCAGTAGCGGAAAATGCACTGCCTATCGGCAGGGTGACGAACAATATCGAAAGCATTAACTTCATGAATGGGTACCAAGTTACGTCTGATGACAATATTTTAATCTAATAGCTCCCGGTTCAAAAACACTGGACGACACAATCATCTGCCGGAAGTTAATGTTTTCACATAATGGTCTTCCAGGTAT
>CAZAZB010000546.1:0-2606 GCA_964489485.1 uncultured Pseudomonadales bacterium
GAAACAAGTGGCCGCTAGCAGAAGTTGAAGGCGTATTTTTTAGCCACACTTCCGGATGAACAGAGATATGATCAAACTTATCAGCGGTCTCCTGGACATGGGCACTGTAGGCAGAAATTCCCCCTCTGTGATTCCAGTTCTTTTCCATCTTGGACGCAACGGAACCGAACACTGAAACGAATTTACTATTGATGCTGATATCTGTTCCAAATTTGGCTTGCAGCTCATCCATGCGAATCTGGGCAATGTATGCCCAAATACAAAGAATATCCGTGAAATACAGAATTTCTACTTTTTTCGATTCGCTCATTCTTTTCTCTTTACTTCCATCATATTCTCGACGATTTTATCTGCCGCCTCCTGTTCACTCAATGCTTGTCTGGCACAGTTTCTAATTTCTCCCTGCTCTCTTCTACTCTCTCTGCGAAATCTCGGCAAGCACTCGCAAGTGTCATCGACAGGGATGGCTCAAGTCGATAGCTCATGTCGATAGCTCATGTCGATAGCACAAGTTCAGGTAGACCAAAAAATGCCTGCCTTTCTGCGTCCGTCAGGAAACCCGCCTCAAAACTATTTCGCGCTAACTGAACCGCTTGCTCTTCTGTCATGGCGAGATGAGTCGCAAGCGCATTAAAATTATCATTCAGGTAGCCGCCAAAATACGACGGGTCATCCGAGTTGACGGTAACGCAAAGACCCTTTTCAAGCAGTGACAATATTGGGTGCTCACTCATCTCGTCATAAACACAAAGCCGGACATTAGAGAGAGGGCAGACGGTTAGCGGTACCCTGTCCACAGCCAACGCTTCCACCAAATCTGGATCATCAACACATCTCACACCATGGTCTATCCGCTCAACGGCCAGTAGATTCAGGGCATCCTTAATGTACTGGGCGGGTCCCTCTTCGCCTGCATGCGCCACAAGACGAAACCCCTCCTCTGCTGCACGCCGAAAAACATTCTGGAATTTCTCCGGTGGATGACCCACTTCTGAACTGTCCAACCCCACGGACATGATCTTGTCTTTGTGATGAAGACTTTGTTCAAGGGTTGTCATCGCTGCTTCCTCAGATAGATGCCGCAGGAATGACATGATAAGAGAGGAAGACTGACCCCATTGGTCCTGGGCATCTGCCAATGCGCGACTAAAACCATTCACAACCGTTTCAAAAGCAACGCCGCGATCAGTATGTGTTTGTGGATCAAACATAATTTCAGTGTGGACAATATTCTCGTCCTTACACCGGCGAAGATAGCGCCACATCAGATCATAGAAATCATCCTCGTCGATCAGCACACCGGCACCCAGGTAGTAGAGATCAAGAAAACTCTGCAGGTCATCGAACTGATAAGCTGCACGAATATCATCAAGGCTTTTATAGGGCAGATCAACGCCATGCTTTTCTGCAAGAGAGAGCATCAGCTCCGGCTCCAGCGAACCTTCGATGTGAAGGTGTAGTTCTGCCTTGGGCAGCTTGGCGATGAATTCTGGTGTGGCTATTCTCATGCTCGCTTGAGTGGCAACCATTTCATTCATGGACTATCTCCTGCACCGGGCAAGGTGTTCTCATACAAATCCCAATGATCCAGTAACTCATCGACCACACGACCACCAACCACATAAGCAGATTCCAGGGCGACCGAAAGCCCTGCATAACCCTTGTTCTCATTCAGTAAGTTTTCAGCTGCCGTAACGCCCGGTGGCGGCATGGTGTAGTTACTCGCTGTCCTGAGTACCATAACGCGACCTTTATCCACCTTGCCAATCTTGTCTAGCCAGGAAAGAGACAGGTAGCTGCCCGTGTCTTCCATGCCAGCCGACACGAATTCTCCTTTGCCTTCAGTCCAGTAGTCGACCCACTGATTTGCCCAATCAGTCAAAATTTCGCCATGCCAGAAGGTTAGCGAGGCAATGTTATCCCCTTTAAGAACGAACGGAGGTCGCCGCGCCATCTCGTGATTGATGTATTTCTCGCGTACTTCTACGAGGGACTGATCATCTTTCAGTTTAATGTCTTTGGTGAGCTGATAGGCCCACTCGGTCAGTGCGGAATTCAACTGATACATTTCGCCCGTGGGTTGAGGTTTGTCCGGATCGAAGGGCTTTTTTGTATAGCGTGCGAAGTATCCGAAGTCCCAGTCATCAGGGATTTCCCTTGCATCAATTTCATGGGACAGATCACCATCTACCAAATACTCGGCCCAGGCTGCAGACCCGATAGATGCATTGGCAGGATCAAAACCGCCAATACCGACGATCAGAAAATAGCTCTTACTCAGGTCAAATCTGGGGTCCATCCCCAATGCCATCATCGAGGCCGCCGCGCGCGCGGTACCAATGCCGGTGACGATGCCTAGAACACCGGTTTCCGGATTGAGATAAAGATCATGGTAACCATGAAAAGGAAACTGCGTGTCCAGTCCACGCCTCTCTTTCCATAGCTGAAATTCACCGGCCTTGTCGCCTGTTAGTTTACCAATCTCGAACATGGTGACCACAACGACTTTGATTGGAATGGGTCCTGCGCTGTCTGATTGAGTGGCGCATCCAGGCAACAGCAGAAGTAGCATCAGGGGTATAAACAGTTTTGATCTTGATACCAAC
>CAZAZB010000547.1:0-2606 GCA_964489485.1 uncultured Pseudomonadales bacterium
GCCTTAAACTTAACCGAAGAATAATTGTTTGTAAGACCACCAGTATCAATAGCATACCCAATGCCAGCGCCGCGAAGCCGAATTTGAATCGCTCGACATTCTTATTGATTGCATCGAGATCTTCCGCCACCGAGATGGTTAGAGTGTGCCCCTGTTTTTGATAGCCTGCGGATATGAGCAGTAACGATTGCTGCTCAGGGCCGTGCTGTAGCGTGTTTAACCGCTGCCCGGTGCTGACGGATTTGGGTGTTAGGTCATAGTCCCATAATGAGCGGGAACGGATTGAATGTTGATCGGTGCTAATTACATAATAGTGACCGGAGAAGGGTTGTTTGTAGATAAGATCAATGCGTGTTTCATCGATTGTCAATTTACCGTCCTGATCGAAATCGACGGCATTGAGTAAAGTCTGGATATCGTGCTCAACCCGGGCTGCAATATATTCTTTTGCCAGAAACTGGATATTGGTGCTCACCAGAAACCACAGTGTGATGAATGTGATGATTAAACTAAGTAATAGCCCCAGGCTGAGTTTTGACTGTATTGATCGCATCAGGTTGTGTCCACAAATAAGTAGCCCTGACCACGCCGTGTTTCGATGCGTTCGTTGCCGATCAAACGCCGTAAACGCCGGATATACACCTCGATAACATTGCTGTTTTTTTCAGAGTCGAAATCATAAACATGCTCGATGAGACAGGATTTGGACAGGACGTGACCGGCGTTCAGCAGGAGATAACGCAAAAGGCGAAATTCGATGCCGGTCAGCCTGTGTATTCTGCCGTCTTCGCTGGTGACTGTCTGCTGTTCTTCATCCAACGATAGTCCGGCTGCTTGCAGTTTGCCGCCGGGGCGCTGGCTTGAACGATGCAGCAGGGCTGTGATTCGTACTAACAGTTCTTCAATGTGGAAAGGTTTGCCGAGATAGTCGTCTGCCCCGGCTTTAAATCCATCTACGCGTTCATGCCATTCGCTCCGTGCGGTAAGAATGATTACCGGCAGCGGGTTGTTTTTGATGCGCCAATTCTTCAGCACATCGATACCATTTCGCTCTGGCAAGCCGAGATCAAGAATTGCGACATCGTAGATCATTTCATTGCCCAGATACTCTGCCTCGATTCCGTTGTCGGCAACATCGACGGCATATCCGGCGGCCTGCAAGTCTTTCTTGAGTATCGCAACCAGATCCTGATCATCTTCAGCCAGCAGCAGTCTCATGCTCAGTCATCCTCCTTGACCGATAAGAAGTCACCGCTCTTGGCATTGACATAAATCTCTTTTACCACACCGTTACTACCTAGAATTTCTATCTCATAGACGATTTTCTGGTCTTCCTTTTCCAGTTCGATATCTAGGATCCTTCCCGGAAATTGCCTCCGAACTTTTTCTAGAATGGTTTCAAGTGGCAGGATTTCTCCGGAATCGAGCAGGTGTCCCGCCTCAACGTAATCCTCATCTGCAATAGCGATCGGTACAAACCTCATCAGGGTAGCGACCAAGAACAAAGATTGTAGGATGTTTTTTCTGCCCATTATCGAAGTATACCTAACTCATCGACTAGTCATCCCAGCGACCATAGCCGGGGATGCGTACGTCATGCTCATTAAAAGAACCCTGTTCTGCGTTCTTGTGACAGGCATCGCACTGACTGAAACTGTTTACTTCTGGATTTTTATCAACCATTCGAGAAGGGATTTCATCGTGCTCACGCCTGAAGTAAGGCGTTTCGGAGATGCGTGTAGGTACTTCATTGGCCTTAATGGACTGGTTGAATTTCTTTGAGCGGCGATATTCGGAGTTATCCGCGCTGTTCGCCAACAGAAACCCTGTAATGACATTGTGGGTTTCTTCGTCAAGCTCAGCGTTGTCTCCAAAATGGTTTTCCAGTTCTAGCATCATCTTACTCCATGAACGGGCTGGTAACAGGCCAGGGGGATAGGCCATATGACAACTGCCACATTCTTCTGTGTATAACGGATTACGGATGGCTTTAACGTCATTGAGTTTTTGCTTGTATTCTTTGATATTGTTCCAGCGGAAATCACTGTCGCCCCAGACTAGAGGCAAAGTAACAACGCTGACAGTGAAGATAATGGCGCTAATAGCGAGTGTGCCTTTCATGATGATTCTCCTAAAAATCGGATGGGTTTTCCATGTAGACCAGAAGGTCAGATTTTTCCTGTGCAGTGCATTCGCGGCCCAGGGTCCATTTGCAATTACGCTTAAACCACTTGTTCACTTTTTTACTGTCGCTGAGTCTCTCTGGGTTCACTGAAGGTGACATAGGCTTTATCAGCTTGCGGGTTTTAACATGCCAACCGTTTTGCGTCAGGTCATTTGTGTGACAGGATGCGCAGCTGCGTTCACCATTTTGGGTAAATTTTTTCTGCCATAGTAGTTGTCCCTGTGCTGGGTTCGCTGCATGGGCGCCCTGTAATGCGTAATCTTGCAGTAGTTGATCAACAGTAGTGTTATCGGCCAGCGTGTAAACAAGTGGCATGCTGATAATTAAGGTCGCCAGTAAGATTTGTGCTCTCATGATGTGCCCTCTGATGATGAGATAAGGTTATTTATTTACTTTTATGCCAGTGATCATGGACGAGACC
>CAZAZB010000548.1:0-2603 GCA_964489485.1 uncultured Pseudomonadales bacterium
ACATCCAGTGTGCCTGTGATCGTTGAGGCACCAAGGGCTAGATTGTTCGTATCTGTTATCCCAACATTAGCACCGCTTGTAACAAGCAAAGTGGCAAAGTCATTAGCGCCATTCAGCGTAATGTCGTTAACACCCGCAGTAAGTGTTGTGGTCCCCGCTGCCGTGATCCCAGCCGACTGCGTGATCGCGCCGCCTGCTGTGATATTCAAAGTACCAGCGCTAATTGCTCCATCTATGGCAACGGTGGCTGCAGACTCTAGTATGATTGCTCCACCAGACGAGGACAGTTGACCCAGTACAAGCGAACCAGTGCCCTGGGCCTGAAGCGTAATACTTCCGCCTGCTGTGCTGATGACATCGTTAACATCGGTGAAGGTAATACCGCCAGAAGTCGTGCTCGTTATCGTCAAACTCCCGGTGCTCGCCGCAAGGTTCAAAAGGTTATCACTGAGATCAATGGTGATGAGACCTGTCGCCTCAAGAATAATATTCGTTGTTGCAGCGAAAGCCTCAAGCTGTCCGTCAGTGACTGTATTTGTGGTGTCATCTGGTACTGCTGCCAAAATCACCGCGTCAGTATCCGGGGTCAGTTCATCATCAAGTGTTCCAGTCCCATCGGCACCAGTCACAATATTCAGCGTCGCTGGATCTAGAAGGAGCGTACCAACAGCGCCATTAACCGCACTGGTATCAACCTGACCTGTGATGGCAAGTGTCTCTTTTCCAGACACTTCGACAAAACCGCCATCTCCGGATTCGTAACCGCCGCGAGCCGAGATGCTGCCATCAAAACGTGTCGAGTCATCAGCCCAGATAATCACCCTACCACCGTCTCCCGTCGTCAGCGCATTCGCTTTGATACTGGTACCGGAACTCACATAGGTTCTTATCGCATTAAGTTCAGATCCTTTGCCCTGGAAATCTCCCCCAACAAGAATGTTACCGCCACCTGCCACACCGGAGGCATCAAGTGATGCCTGGCCAAAAAGACCGACACGGTCTCCCAGAATCTTCAGTGAACCACCCACACCTTCGTCATTCGATACATCTGCAACACCCCGAAAATAAACCGTACCTGATTCATTTGTGCCATCGAAGCCGGTTGCAGTCAGCAAGATGGCGCCAGTAGTTGTCGAGGATTCAGAACCAGCATCAAGTACAGCACTGGATCGGATTCGAATCCTTCCGTTATTCGCTGTTAGGGCAATATTGTTGCCCGGGTTTTGCGGTTCATTGGGCAGAGGTGACGGCTGTTGAGGTTTTGTTTTTATTTTTCCAGCAATATCAATAAGCGAATTGGCATTTACACTGTTATCTGTAACTTGAACCGTCACCGTGCCATCGGTTCGAATGACATCATTCTCACCTGCCATCACAAATACTACTGCGTCAGATTCTAATGCTGATGTGGCAGCACCGGAGACACTAATCAGCAGGTTATCTGGACCCAGATCAACTAATTCACCACCAAGGTCATCGATCATCACACTTTGCGTTGCATCAATCTGGATATTTGCTGTGGATGCGGCGATTGAAGATGCAACGAGACCTGAGTTTTCATCCAAAACAATAGCTGGTGCTTCGAATACTACTATCCCGGTCTTGCCATTGGCGGCGCCCAAATCAACTAGACCGTCAAATCCCAATTCGCCTTCTGAGGAAAGATAGACATTGCCACCATCGCCCGATGAGTCACCACCGCGAGCAGAAATTTCTCCTGAAATAGAAAGTGACTCGCCGCGAACGGCAATGTCTCCTCCATCACCGTTTTTCATCGCATTGGCTGAAAGGGTGGTCCCCGCACCTAAAGAGGCCTCACCTTGCGCGAGGATTGATATTTTTCCACCGCCAACTGCACCGGAAGCGTTGATCGCCGAGTCATTCGAAATAACGATATTACTTGCTGATAGCTCAATCAATCCACCAAGGCCATTTTCAGCCTCAGCCGATATGGATGAACTTTCCGCGATTACTATATCAGCGTCAGATACTATCTTGATCGTTCCACCATCGCCGAACGTGGCAGAGGCATCAAGGGTACCCGTATTTAACACACTGCTACCGGAACCAAAAAGACGAATTGTTCCGTTCTTAAACTCAGCAGATTTTGCTTTGATGACGCCCTTATTGTTGATGGCATGATCAAATAAACTTTTACTCACTGAACTCGTTAGAATAACCGTGCCACCGGGCGCATCAATCGTTCCTGAGTTATTAACTGCTGCGCGTAACCCCTCGTTATTTTCAAGAACGGCGTCAGTGAGCTCTACGCCAATGAGTTGTTCAGGGCCAAAGTTCACGACAGCCCGACTACCACTCGCCAGCGTCACCTGTCCCAGCGTTGCCATAATAACGCCAGTATTGGTCACAGTTTCACCAAGTAACGTAACCTCGCCACCAAGTGATGCCGCAATTAACCCTTGTGTAACAACATAGCCACCGTCACCTTCAATTGCCTCGAACACCGCGCCGTCTCTACCAAAGATATCTTCGCTACTGAGTTTCAAAGATGATGCGAATACACTCGCAGCACTTACAGTGGAATCTTCGCCAAAAATGATTCCTCTCGGATTAATAAGCGCAATACGTCCATTAGCAGTGAC
>CAZAZB010000549.1:0-2598 GCA_964489485.1 uncultured Pseudomonadales bacterium
TGTGATCAACGCTGTGGCGGTACTTATTATTGCCTGTCCATGTGCACTGGGGTTAGCGACACCCATGTCGATTATGGTGGGCACGGGTAAAGGGGCAATGATTGGTGTCTTGATCAAGAATGCTGAGGCACTGGAAATCATGGAGAAGATTGATACGCTTGTTGTGGACAAAACCGGCACCCTAACGGAAGGTAAACCTAAACTGGTTTCTGTCCTGGCAACGGCAGGGTTCGAGGAAAATATCAATCTACGACTCGCAGCCAGCCTTGAACGCGCAAGTGAACACCCGTTGGCGGAGGCAATTGTGCAAGGCGCTGAGGATAGAGGTGTAGAACTTACCTCAACAGAAAACTTTCAATCAATCACCGGTAAAGGCGTGACAGGTAAAGTCGATGGTCGTGACGTTGTCCTTGGAAATCTAAAGTTATTAGAAACCCTTGGCATTGAAGCCGGGGATTTACCCGAGAAAGCGGATAGTCAACGAGAACAAGGTCAAACCGTGATGCTGCTTGCCGTCGATGGTGTTGCGGCAGGAATGATTGGTGTGGCCGATCCGATTAAGGAAAGCACACCGGAGGCCATTCGAAATCTCCATGAAGAGGGTATTCGCGTTGTCATGCTCACCGGTGATAGCCGTAAGACCGCAGAAGCGGTTGCGGCCAAGTTGAATATTGATCAGGTTCAGGCCGAAGTCCTACCCGACGAGAAGGCGGAGATCGTCAAACAGCTTCAGGCAGAAGGCCGCATTGTCGCCATGGCGGGTGATGGAATCAATGATGCGCCGGCGCTTGCTCAGGCACATGTCGGTGTCGCGATGGGTACTGGCACAGATGTCGCGATGGAGAGTGCCGGTGTCACACTGGTGAAGGGTGACCTCCGGGGAATTGTTAGAGCCCGCCGTTTGAGTCGCGCAACGATGGGTAATATCCGGCAAAATTTGTTCTTTGCCTTCGTCTACAATACCGCTGGCGTACCCATCGCAGCGGGTATTCTATATCCGGTTTTTGGCATTTTGTTGTCGCCGATGATTGCAGCGGCGGCGATGAGTTTTAGTTCAGTATCGGTGATTTTAAACGCACTGCGGCTAAGAACACTCAAGGTATAGCCTTGTTGTAAGCGGTTATCGCAAACGCTGGAATCTAAGGGCATACCCTGTGGTAGTTAACCTGGTACTGGTGTTTAGCTGCTATGTGGGGCTTGCTTGTCTTAATCCGTCAAATAGCTTTTTCAGATAACGCCGGTCGAGTTTCCCCCGCGATAACAAGAACCTAAAATAGATAGCGCCAATAAGACCGTCGATCAATGCCTCCACATCGGCACTGTTATTCACAATGCCTGATGCCTTTGCCTCGAGCAGCAGCTTCTTCAACGTTTTCCGCCTGCTGCTACCCAGCTCCTTTGCAAAGCGGGAAAATTGTTCGTTTCTTTGCATATCAGGGATGATGACCCGAAAGGCGATGCCGAATTTTGTTTCTGTTAGTAGTGTCACCGTTCCTGAAAGATAGTTGAGAATGTCCTGATAGATATCATCTGTCCTTCCTGGTGTCGCAGCCTCATCTTGATAAAAATGCGTCATCGCAGCGATTACCAGATTATTGAGTGACCCGAATTTCCGATAGATTGTCGGGCGGCTGGTGGATGCCTTTTTCGCGATAGCATCAATTGACATCTGGCGGTAACCAACTTCAGTAAGGGTTTCAATACATGCATCGAATAGCCGGACTTCAAGCCCGGTATCGGTCGGTCGGCCTCTTGGTAAGTTCAAGCAGCAGATTTCCTGATGTGACCACGGAGAGGGAGCTGGCGAACTGGATTCCCGGTTACCCGCGTCAGACTGTTAGCGATTGCGGCAACAGCAGGGGCGAACGAGGGCTCACCTGCACCGGTAGGGCTAGCCGTAGAGTCTATGAGCTTGATCATAATCTCCGGAATATGTTGTTGCCTTGCGATAGGATACTTGTCGAAGTTGTTTGACGTGGCAATACCTTTCTCCATTGTGAACTCTTCGGTGAGCACCATACTGACCGCCCAGACCAGATTTCCCTGTATCTGTGCCTTGATCCTATCAGGGCTTAAAGTGATTCCGCAATCCTGAACGCACCAGAGCTTGTTGACCACCGGGATACCAGCGACGATGGATGTCTCAGCAACCACGGCAACATAGGTAGCTGCTTTATAGATGATAGCGGCTATTCCAAGATCCGTACTCGTGCTCCAGTCAGACAGATCACGCACTTCTTCAATGACATTTTGCAAGCGCTGATCATCTATGTGGTCCAGTCTGAATTCTATCGGGTCTTTATTAGCAGCCGTTGCAGCTTCATCCATCGCGCATTCAACGGCGAAGGCATTGGGCGCAGAACCCAAACCGCGCCAGGCGCCCGTGGGCATTCCGATAGTGTCAGAATTGTATTCGACGATGTGATTCTGAAATTCATAAGGCGCTATGGATCCGCGAGCAACACCTTTGTCCGCAGTCATATCGAGTATCCAGTGAACAGGTTTTGGTACCAGAGAGCGAGGAATCATGATGGGCGAGGATATAAACTGATGCTGCCAGCGTTGTATCTTGTTGTTGCCATCCAGTTCAATATTGAT
>CAZAZB010000550.1:0-2595 GCA_964489485.1 uncultured Pseudomonadales bacterium
ACCCAACCATTGCCTCTTTTGTATACTTTTGAAGAAGGCATTGCAACAAGAATTGACTTACGTTTATTTTCAAAAAATATCTTTTTTTGTTAATTTTAAAAGAGTTAGCCCATGATTATTTTGTAAAAATGATAAAACTTCAAGGGTACTAATTTGAGCCATAAAAACCTCTTTTTTGCTTATAACGCCTTGCTCAGCGGCATTTTATGCGACGGTTGTATTGTGAAAAAATGGAGCGAAGCGTAATGCACAATACAAACGGCGTATAAAATGTCAGTTGGAGCTACTTGTTATGTCTTTTTCGCTTCAGTGAACTCTATGACATTCTTATCTGGGTCACGAATAAATATTGCGGTATTACCATCACCGAACGTGATGGGACCACCAGTTATTTTAATGCCTGCTGATTCCATGTAATCTTTTGCATCAATTACGGACTCTACTTCTAGTGAGTAGTGAGTGTATCCAGGGTAGAGTTCATCTACATCCATAAGTATATTTTTATTGTCATTATCATCTTCACCGCTATCAAGTAAGTTGATAACTACACCGCTGGGATGTTCAAGAACAACAACGTGTTCATTCTCATCTTTTCTCGTAAGTACGAACCCGAATTGTTCATAGAATGGAATGGATATATCCCAACTCATAACTCGAATGCCAATATGGTCTAACGCTTTAATTTTCATGGAGTAGTTCCTATGGTTTTATGACATAACGTCGCAAATCACCGGCAGGCAAAACGGAGAGAAGCGACGCTTTTGACTGTCCGAGTGAATTTGCATTGTTAGGTGCTGTTTTTCCAACATTCTATTTGAAGGCCAAAGCGGACGGTGTCTGGCATCCTACAATCGCTGGTGCTTCCTGAATGAGATCGTTGTTTTCAAGAGCTTCCATCATGAACAAAGCAAAATCTATCCTACGTGTCAGGTTACTTTCCAAGATAGGGTCCCCTACATGCCTGCTCCAGACAGGTAGTCCCTGACTTTCCCCTTCTTCTAGGTCACTTCCACGAACAACTGTCCACCTTGTATCACTGGCAAAAATTCTTTTGCAAGCCTCTACTTGATCCTCCAATTCAACAAGGCGAAACAGCCTTGCAATACCACCAAAGACTTTGATGAAGGTTTTTAATTTCCATGAATAAACGTCCTTACCGTCCCGACTAATGTGCCAGCCGCAGGAAAAAATCAGGCGTGCATCACGCTCTGCAAAATCCATCACCGCCTGAGCTGTTCCCGACGAGTATTGCTGGACACCCCATGGCGCCAAAACCGTAAGTACACCATCGCATCCCGCGACCGCTTTCTTAATGACGTTACGATCATTAGTCGCTCCCGGAACTATAGTAATATGATCTTTGAATGCACTGAGTTTTTCTACACTTTTCTCCCGGCAGACCCCGATTACCTCATAGCCTCTGTCAAGTGCGTGCTGCACCATGTACTGCCCTAACTTTCCTGAGGCGCCGACGATACAAACTTTCTTCATATTCACTTTGGGTCAGGATTCCATATTCTAGTTGTAGCTGTCTCTCTGGCGTATTCAGCAAAATCTTTGGCTTTTCTTCCCAGTACTCTTTCTATATCGCTCGTGACGCTGGAATTCTTGTCAACCAAGACTTCTGTGAAAAGGTAGCTGATTAGCCAGATGTAATCTTCCGGGACTTGATATTCTCTAAGCATTTTTGTGTACTCGTCCATCGTAATTGAAATAAACTTGATATCCCTGCCGGTAGCCTTTGAAATTTCCGCGGTGGCTTGTTCAAATGTCAATTGGCGTGGGCCTGTTAATTCATGAACTTTGCCGACATGCTTGTCATCCAGGAGGGATTCTACGACAACATCCGCAATGTCATCCGCGTCAACGAATGGTACAAGTGCTTCTGCTCTAGGTAGAGCAACATGGCCAGCTAATATTGGATCTAGAAAGAAGCTTTCACTGAAATTCTGATTGAACCAGCTAGCCCGAACAATTGTCCAATTTACCCCGACATTCATCACGACTTGCTCGCAAAGCTCAGCTTCTTTTTCACCTCTCCCTGAAAGTAAGACCATTCTTTGGATTCCACTTTTGACCGCTTGAGATATAAATCCCTCAATGGCTTTTCGAGCACCGGGGACAGCCAAATCGGGCTGAAATGTGATGTAAACTGTGTCCATTCCATCTAAGGCCCCTGCCCAGGTTTCCGGGTTTTCCCAATCGAAAGGCGGCTCACCAGTTCGTGAACCGATTCTTACCGGTATGTCGAGTGTTTTAAGCCGTTCCACCACACGGCGGCCAGTCTTGCCAGTACCGCCAGTCACCAAAATGTTCTTCGCTTGCTGCGGATTCCTATTCGCGTCTTTCATGATATGCTCCTTTTGATTCGCCGTGAATTTAATATGTATAAATTTTACCTTGCACCATATTTACAGGTTTTCAGGCACTAATAAAATACAGGCGAAGAAACTCTGAACTTGAGTGCTTCCCAATGCCTCGTTTTTCTTGTTTGGTAAGGTTTACTTTGAATGACTGTCTGACCCAATACCCCTCCTGTTCAAGAAGCGTTTTAATACTTCCTTCAAAGTAATCCACAGCCTCTCCTTAGCATAT
>CAZAZB010000551.1:0-2581 GCA_964489485.1 uncultured Pseudomonadales bacterium
GGATGAGTCCGAATCAACAAGTCCTGAACTCTCAGAAGAAAGGCATTGTCACTGCGTGCAAAAAGATAGTCTGTGGCAGGCGCGAATTGATAGCTCGCCACACCATTTAGATGAGGGAGTGAATCTACTCCATGACAACTCATACAGGAGATGCCTTCAATATTTGCAGGTGTTCCGCTAATACCACCATGATTTCCGCCAGGAGACAACTCGCCAGTCAGGAGTGCAACCGGTGCATGACAGCCTTCACAGTAGCGGGTGGCGCTGATACCTTTCTTTTCCGCCAACAAAACTATGTTGGTGACATAAGATTTGTCCGATGCAGCCTGCTGATGAACGGATGCCATCCACTGTTCAGTCACGTCTTTGTGGCACGACGCGCAACGGTTTGAATTGGCTATTTCTCTCCGGTCAACAAAGGTATTTCCCAGGGTTTCCGTTTGGCTTGGCCGAAACGGATGTTTGCCGTAATTGTATTGATAATCCGCGATCACGGGTTCATTCGTGTAAGGCTCCAGCGAATAAAAGTAGATTCCCGTGAGTACTGCGATCAACACCTGTAACCCGATATTGAAACCGACCACCTGCCTGACTGCCGTTACCGTCAAGCTTGGGAAGCGATTTTTTTCAATACCACGACGTTGTACGGGCATCAGTAGTGTATGCAATATCAGATGCAGCAGGGCGATAGCGACAAAGGTAAATGATGTGTAGAGATGCGTCGTGTATATCCAGCGTTGATTCTCGATCTGCCCATTGATGAATAGATGCAGTCCGGTGGATAAAAATCCTGCCGTTAGCAATATGGTAAACAATCCACTGAGCAATACACTGGTACGCCTGAAAGACACCGTGCGTCGAAAGTGGATGTAGAGGTAGGTAACAAGGGTGACGCTGGCAGCAATGCCGGTAACGAGATGGAAAAGGACCGACCATTGCATCCAGATTGAATGACTGAAGGTGAGGAAACTCGCTATGCCGGTCACGGAGCAAGCAACGATCAGGGCAAGGGTTGTTGGTGCTAGTTTCTGCTCAACCTGTAACAGGTTCTTGGTGTCAATCATTGCCGATCTCTTCAGAGAAAATGGCTGACAGCTGAAGGTAGACGTCTTGCATCTTTCTGGATTCCTCCATGGTTCTGCTTACATGAATATCGGATTCAGGCGCCTCATAGTGTTGTTTTGGATCGAGTAACAAAATGGCCGCATATAATCGGCTGGTTATTGTCGCATTTTCATCTTTGAGCATAGACCATAGCTGGGGACTAAAGGAAGAAGCGTCACCATTGCCACGAATGGCTTTTAGTGAGGGGAGTATCCACGCTGGCGGCATCTTTTCCAGGCGAGGGGAAAGCATGGTTTTTGTGATTGTCCTGTTGTTTTTTGAAGCCTTGATTAGAAGAAGGTGTTTAGTGGATAAATGAATAGCTGGGTCCACAAGAATAGCATTTAACATATGGTGCATCGACAAATTGCGTTTGATCGACGAGGCGGCAGCGTTGTCGGCTGTGCGAGATTGCAGTAGACAATTGACAGCTGGCACTTTGGTTGCTATCGGCAGTTTTTCCCATACTGAGTCTTCGACGGTTTGTGGTTCGAGACTGGACTCCGTACAAAGGATCATGAGGGCTGCGAGTGCTTGCGGATCTTCCGTTTGAACGACCAGAGAGCTGAATAGGTTCGATGCGTCCGACCGGGCTGACAAGCGTAAGATATCCAGCGCAAGGTTTCTTTTTGTATTATCTGCAAAAAGTACCCGGACCAGTTGGTCCGGAAATCTGTATTTTCGCATCGATAGATTTTTAACCACATTGCGGATTATTGAGACGGATTGGCCCGGCAGTGATGAGGTGAATATAGCACTGCTACGCCTTGTCCCCAGCAGGGCGAGTGAAACCAGGGCAGCTTCACGGATGGCGGCTACATTGTTTTTACTGTAGCGGGACAAGGGTTGTTCAAATACCGCCGCTTGCGATCGGCCCATCGCCT
This sequence comes from uncultured Pseudomonadales bacterium, assembly GCA_964489485.1. Taxonomy (GTDB): domain Bacteria; phylum Pseudomonadota; class Gammaproteobacteria; order Pseudomonadales; family Azotimanducaceae. The sequence goes on from CAZAZB010000551.1 coordinate 1,989, forward strand.
GGATATAGGAGATGATCAGGTCGCGATAAATGGGTGCGTGGTTGATGGGTACCTGGTTAATAGGCTCGTGGTTGATAGATGTGTGATCAGTCGAAGGTTCAGGCTCCTTCAATTCGAGCCTGTGGACGGATGCGCCAAGCGTCGACAGGTTGGTAATGAGTTGCGCTCTCGGGAGCACTATCCCATCTGCTTCATCCAGTAAAATATTGAGACTGTCAATCTGGAGCCTTAGCCTTCTAATGTTGTCGCCAGGACTAAAATACTTCCGTGTGTCAGCATCTATATCGACTGCATTTAATCTGGACATAGCCACAAGGCTTGCAACATTTATTTTCGGGTCGTCACTGGTTTGGAGCAGATCCTTAAGCAAAGGGAGGGTCATGGCGTCACGAATGAGACCAAGGGCACGAATTGCTGCTGCTCTTTTTTCTGGTTGAATCTCGCTTCTCGCTATTTCCATCAAAGGCAATATTGCTCGCTTGCTCTCTGCCGCAGCCAAAGCATCGGCTACGCAAATAGTCGTTTCGTAAGGCCGTTCAGTTAGAGTTTTTATGAGAGGCGATATCGCCAGTTTCTTTCGATGGGTGATAGAT
>CAZAZB010000552.1:0-2576 GCA_964489485.1 uncultured Pseudomonadales bacterium
GATACCTTCATCCCGAAAAACCCTGCGCCCATCGGTGGTAATGTATTGATAGAGGCGGGTGCGGAATTTATCTTCCCTCTCCCCTTTGTGAAGGAACAACGGCAGCTTAAGTCGGCACTCTTTTTTGATGCCGGTAATGTATTCAATTCAAATTGTGCTGATGTCAGCACTAACTGCCTCTCAGCCAAGGATGGTGAGTTGAGATATACGGCGGGTCTCTCGGTGACCTGGATTACCGGTTTTGCACCGATCAGTTTTGCATTGTCCTACCCTTTCAACGAAAAGCAGGGAGATCAGTTTGAAACCTTCCAATTTCAATTGGGGCGAACTTTTTAGCCTTTTGTAGCTCAAACTAGATTGAATCATGAGGGTAGATGTGTAAGTATCTGCGCCCGTCATGATACTCAGCCCTCGGAATGAACAATAAAAAGACGAAGAGGGCCCTTTAACCAAACAAGTACCTATTTAGACGAGCAGCTCGATTAGATGAGTTGTTATTTTATACAAGCACCAAAGGAGAAATTTGTGTATTTCAAACAACGAATATTGACCACCCTGGCAATCTGCGGGCTTATGCTCACCACTTCAGTTGCCTTCGCAGAAGTAAAGATAGCCGTGGTTGATGTGCAACGTGCCATTCTCAACTCGGAAGAAGCCAAACGCCTGATGACTCAAATACAGACTGAATTCAAGACTGATGAAGAGCAGATCAGAAAAATTCAAACTGACGCAGCAGCGCTATTGGAAAAAGCGCAGAAAGACGCTGAGGTGATGAGTGAGGCGGAAAAGCGCCGCGTTCAGAGTGAGATAGAATCCAAGAACAATGATTTCGTTTACCTGAGACAGAAATTACAGAAAGAGATCAGCGCACGTCAGACGGAACTCTTTGCGGGCACAGAGGCCAAGATTCAGAAGGCGATCGAGGAGATCGTACTGAAAGGAGACTACGATATGATTCTACCGAGAGCAGCAGCCCTTTATGTTGGCGATTTATATGACATCACACGCAAGGTCACGGAAGAACTCAATCGCATTGATAAGCCAGCGACCAATAACTAACGCTATTGATCAAGACTTTTGAACCTGAGCCTGAGGGAAATTGCCGATCAATTTGATTTGGAACTGATCGGCGAGCCGGCCACGAGCATTCGTAATATTGCGAGTCTCCAGGATGCGAAAGGAGATGAACTCGCTTTCTTATTTAACTCTTCCCACAAAATGCACCTTACAAACTCGCAAGCTGCGGCTGTTGTCATTAGACAATCCGACAGCGCTGACTGCGATATCCCCATGCTCCTCTCCGACCAACCCAGGCTCGCCTGGGCAAAAATTGCAGCACTCTTTGACAGCATGCCCGGGCCGGATGGTGTATGCCATGCGTCTGCTGTGGTCAGTCCGACGGCACAGATTGGGGTAGGTGTCTCGATTGGCGCTAACGCTGTTGTAGAGGCAGGCGCGGCACTTGCCGATGGCGTAGCGATTGGCGCCGGTTGTTTTGTCGGTGAGTGCGTTGCCATTGGGGCCGGTTCAAGACTCCATGCCAATGTGACGCTCTATCATGATGTTCAACTCGGCGTAAATACAATTGTCCACAGTGGAACGGTTATCGGTGCAGATGGTTTTGGCTATGAATTTGACCGGGACACGGCTTCACTGGTCAAAATCCCACAGGTTTACGGCGTGCGAATCGGTGATAATGTTGAAATTGGCGCTGGCTCCACCATCGACAGAGGCGCCCTGAATCACACAATTATTTCCGATGGCGTCAAGCTCGACAATCAGGTTCAGATTGGTCATGGTACAAGTGTTGGTGCACATACTGTGATGTGCGGTTGCTCGGCAGTGGCAGGCAGTACGACAATCGGTGCCTACTGCCTTATCGGTGGTGCTGTTGGTATTATCGATAATTTGGAAATTGCAGACCAGGTAGAAATTACAGCAATGAGTCTTGTTAGCCAGTCGATCACCAGTAAAGGACGATATTCATCCGGAACAGGATTGATGCCAGGTCGGGATTGGAAGCGAAACATTGTCGGGTTTCGAAAACTTGATGAGATTATCAAACGGCTTCGACAACTAGAGAAAAAGGATAAAACATGATCATGGAAGTAACCGAGATCTGTCAGTATCTACCACACAGATATCCCTTTCTGTTGGTTGATCGTGTTATCGAATTCGAAGAGAACAAGAGAATCGTTGCCATCAAGAATGTCACGGTTAACGAACCTGTTTTTACCGGTCACTTTCCGGACAAGCCTGTTTTCCCTGGTGTTTATATTGTAGAGGCATTGGCGCAAGCCTCTGGAATCTTGTCGTTTAAGAGTCGAAACCGGACCCTTGATGAGGGTTATATCTACTATCTTGCCGGGACAGACAAGACAAAATTTAAGCGTTCCGTTGTGCCGGGTGACCAACTGAGGCTGGAGGTGGATATCCTGAACTTGCGCAGTCACTGGATGAAAGCCTCCGGTAAAGCATTTGTCGGGGAAGACCTGGTCTGTTCCACATTGCTGACCTGCGCCGAGCAAAAATCAGAATAGCACCTCAATGAACGACCCGCTAACCATTGTACTAGT
>CAZAZB010000553.1:0-2576 GCA_964489485.1 uncultured Pseudomonadales bacterium
AATTTACACAAAATTTGCGCCATCCCCCAAATGGGTGAGAATGCACCCTATTTCGATTCCTTTTTCCTCTGCGATGAATCGAAGCCAAACAAATCAGGCCAAACGCAGTCTCAGCACAGCAGAGGTCATAGTAGGCGTCAATAAATCGTCGGAAGACCTTACAAAATGCGAAAAACGCTTGATTGACAATACAGATAAGTCTTTAAATACAATGGGTTATAATATTCGGTGTGATTCTTGCATCGCTTACAACATTCGTACAAAATAAGATTTGGAACTTAGTAAAAAGACCTCAGCCCTTACAGATCATGGTAGATCATGAATTGTCTTCTGGTTAAAGGTGCAAAGTGGTGAAATGTGATACCCGTCACAAATACAACGGCGAAGTTACATTAAACTTTCAGCTAGTCGTCTTACAAATCTGAGCAATTGAAAGTTGGGAGATTGTCATCGATAGCGTATCAATAATGCCCCGGAATCTAGTTACTTCTGGGCGCAAGGAAATTGATCTGGAACAATTGTTCGTTCGCACAACGCCCCCCAGCGTTAATTCACTTCTCTACAATCTAGACAAATATTCTGACAACCAGAGCCCTTCTCAACTCGCTACCATCAAGATCCTCTATGATGTGTTCAGCAGTGAAGTGGAATACGAGCAACGCACGGCAATATTCCAGTACGTTATTCAGATGATTCAGGAGTCAACGACCGATCCTTCGGTTATACAGGTGTTCATCCGCTTCGAGACTAACCCCTTCCTGGTTCGAGATGCAGTCACATCCTATCTACAGTTAAAGTTTGCACCCTGGGAAGATCCATTCACTGCCACGCAAGACATCATATCTTTGCTCACGAGTCCTGGCGTTGTGGTGAACCGGGGCGCTGCCTACGCAGGCCTGGTATGTTTCGGTGATCGTCGCGTCTGTTCTGTTGCCCGGACTATTCGACATTCAATGACAGCGTCAGAGACAAGGGCATTCGCTGCTGTTGTGTCCGCGCCGCTACACCGTGCAAGTATCGAGTTTTGCCTTACATGGCTGAATGACCTTGTGATTCGCAAAAAGTTTGACCTGGCAATTCCCGTGGCATCAACACTTTCCGCAATGGCTATCGTCGATTCAGGCAATGCCGTTCATGACCATGAGTATAATTTTGGCCCTTATGGGTTTTCGACTTCTACTGTCGCTCCACTGATCAAATATGAAGATCTACTGGTAGAGATATTGCCCATTTTGGATTCGATTGCTCAGGTCAATCAGCCTGCGCTGAACCAAATGATTGATATTATCCGCGACCCTAAGTCCAGCACCATGGACCAACTCGAAAGACGCAAGAATTCTACCCGCCGAAACCACATGGAACGTCGCGCAAGCGACCGTCGAATTGTTGAGATCAGACCCAGAAGTGAACGCCGGGCTCTACAAAGAAGAGGTGATGAGCGTCGAGAAGTGGCACGACGCTAACCAGTTTCGGCTGATCTATTTCTACCGTTCAGAAAAGTGCGCCTTCAGTATCTGCCCGATTTAGCCAGACCAGTTGATTCGCCAAATTGTATTAGGCGGCAGAGTTTCGTAATTGAGCAGCAGCCAGTCGGTGACCATCCCAGGCATCAATCACCATCATCATCACAGATCTAAACTTCTCACACTTCTTGAGATAGTTCAGAATGGGTGATATTTCACTGTAATAGCTCTCAAAGTCTTGAGTTTGTAATACTTCTGTCGTCTTGAAACCAACATAGTTGATTTCTGACAGATCTTCGACGATACCTTGTTCGTCGTGCACAACCATTAGCAGCAGTGCACACGCCACATTGGTCACAGCTTCCCGGCAGTAATGTTGATTAAGTTCAAGCAACCAATCGAGACAAAACTCGACAGTTGATGTGCGCATCACTGTTTCCTGAACGCGGGAAAAACTTTGGATATCACTTGGTGACAGTAGATGCCGCGCAGTTCTCGCAACCGCATTAATTCTTCTATCTCCGATCGATACAAGCCCGGCAAGAACGGCACCTTTGTTGACCGTATGGGGGTTCGCCAGAACGCCTACGACCTCATGGACGCCGGCAAATTCATCTTCAATATTGCAGCTCCTGTGCGTGACATAATCTCGCACGGCATTACAGACAATCTTTAAATGCGGCTCAAAGACCGCGAATGCGAGTAAACTGGTGGTCGCCGCACTGCCTTTGATGACGTCATCCAGTACGAGCTCATATAGCCTCTGCCGTTCTTTGACACTCATCGATTCCAGCAAGCCTCGATAGCCAACCGCTGTAGAACCCGTACCCCAATCTTCGCTGTCGAGATCAAAATGCGAGACTAGACAATATCCAGGCGTCATACCAACTCTCGGCTCTACTAGAACCGGGTAGGAAACTATCTTCTGATTTAGCTGCGAAGTCATATTATGGCCTTTACAATTACTTTCTTCTGACAATGGCAAGCAGTATGCCTCGGTCAATTTATAAAGACTTTGAACCAGTTCACACTTTTGTAAATAAGTGTAAACAATATCCGACGGCTTGTTATGTAGATGTAAGCAGTATGTATATTGTTATTTTTCAATGGGTT
>CAZAZB010000554.1:0-2570 GCA_964489485.1 uncultured Pseudomonadales bacterium
ATTTGAAGTAAGTGAGAATAGCGCCAAGCCAAAATTTTATTGCCTCTCAATGTTTCCCTACCCGAGTGGCCAACTGCACATGGGGCATGTGCGGGTTTATACCCTGGGCGATGTTATTGGTCGTTTTCAACGCCTATTGGGGAAAAATGTGATGCAGCCCATTGGATGGGATGCTTTTGGTCTCCCGGCGGAAAATGCTGCCATCAAGAACAATGTCCCTGCGGCACAGTGGACCATGCATAACATTGCCAATATGCGTAGACAGTTTGTCAGTATGGGATTTGCCTTCGACTGGAGCCGCGAACTTGCAACCTGCGAGCCTGAGTACTATCGCTGGGAACAGTGGTTTTTCACCAAAATGTTCGCGAAGGGCCTGGTTTATAAGAAATCTGCCTGGGTTAACTGGGATCCGGTTGACCAGACCGTGCTCGCCAATGAACAGGTGGTGGATGGTCGCGGTTGGCGATCTGATGCGCCGGTTGAACGACGTGAACTGGCACAGTGGTTTGTAAAGATCACTGATTATGCAGAAGAACTTCTCGAACATCTTGATAAACTGCCAGGCTGGCCAGAAAAAATCAAGACAATGCAACGCAACTGGATTGGCCGGTCTGAAGGGGTAGAAATTACCTTCCCGCGATCAGCTGCGGACGCCGTCACTGTCTACACTACTCGTCCTGATACTCTAATGGGCGCAACCTATCTGGCGGTTGCGCCACAGCACCCGCTTGCGCTTGAAGCTGCGTCATCCAATGGGGAACTGAAAAAGTTCCTGGAGGAGTGCAATCAGATTAAAGTCGCTGAAGCCGATATGGCGCAGATGGAAAAGAAGGGTATGGCAACTGGCTTGACCGCGAGTCATCCATTAACGGGTAATGATATCCCTATTTGGGTGGCTAACTTTGTGCTAATGGAATATGGCTCTGGCGCTGTCATGTCGGTGCCAGCGCACGATCAGAGGGATTGGGAATTCGCAGTCAAATATGATTTGCCGATCCTGCAGGTGATTGAACCTGTCGCTGGTTCGGATGATGAATGTGATCTCTCAAAGCTGGCTTATGTCGCCCATGGACAGTGTGTTAACTCGGGGAATTTTGATGGGCTTGGATTCAGCGAAGCATTTTCAGCCATTGCAGACGCGCTGAATGAAAAGGGACTGGGTGCCAGGCAGGTGAACTACCGCCTACGGGACTGGGGTGTTTCGCGGCAGCGCTATTGGGGTTGTCCAATCCCCATCATCCATTGCGATAGGTGTGGCCCCGTTGCAGTGCCTGAGAAAGACCTCCCTGTCGTCCTGCCGACAAATGTTGAATTTGAAGGCGTTGCATCACCCATAAAACAAATGCCGGAATGGTATGAAACCCAATGCCCAACCTGTGGTGAAGCTGCTATCCGGGAAACTGATACATTTGATACCTTCATGGAGTCATCCTGGTACTACGCACGTTTTTCATCAGCTGGATGCACTGATGCCATGCTGGATGAACGTGCAAAGTACTGGGGGACAGTCGATCATTATGTGGGCGGCGAAGAACATGCGATTCTACATCTTTTGTATTCGCGATTTTTTTATAAGGTCATGCGTGATGAAGGCATGGTTGAAGGCGATGAGCCTTTTGAAAAATTGCTGATGTTAGGGATGGTGCTCCAGGATGGCAGCAAGATGTCAAAGTCCGCAGGGGATGCCGGGGATCCGCAACATCTACTTGATGAATACGGTGCGGATGCGGTGCGGATGGCAATGATGTTTGCAGCACCACCAGACCAGTCTTTTGAGTGGTCAGAAAATGGTGTTGAGTCTGCCAACAGGTGGCTGCGAACCAGGCTTTGGAATCCAGTGGTGCAATTGCTTGAAAAGGGTAATATCCCTGATCTGGATAAGAATACCCTGACGGATCAACAGAAAGATATTCGCCGGGCAACCCATGAAACGATTGCCAAGGCATTCGATGATTATGGTCGCCGACTGACGTTTAACACGATCGTTGCCGCGGTCATGTCATTGATGAACCAGGTATTAAAATTTGAAGATGAATCTCCCCAGGGGCTGGCCGTCACGCGTGAGGCCTTGAATGCTGCCGTTTTAATTATGTCTCCTATTACACCTCATATCACACACCTGTTGTGGGGGAAACTCAATGATGAACCCCTGGAAAATGCTGCATGGCTTGAAGTGGACGAGAGCGCCCTGGAAAAAACTGTTGTTGAAATAGTGATACAGGTCAATGGAAAACTTCGTGGGAAACTGGAAGTTGCGCCAGATGCGCTGCAAGATCAGATTGAAACAGACGCCAAAGGGCTGGAGAATGTTGCCAAGTTTCTGGAAGGGGTCAGTGTGCGAAAAGTGATCTATGTTCCCGGCCGGTTAGTTAATTTTGTCGTGGGTTGATTTAATGAAATTATCGCTCCTGTTTTTGGTCTTGTCCTTTATTGTCACATCCTGCGGCTTTCAACTGCGAGGTACTCAGAGTGTGGAAACAAAACTGGAAGACGTCTATATTTCCTCCGGAAATAAATTCGGCAATTTCTACCAAAAACTGGACAGGATCTTCACTCAATCTGGTGTGAAG
>CAZAZB010000555.1:0-2567 GCA_964489485.1 uncultured Pseudomonadales bacterium
AGAACCCATTGTTGCAACCCATCTGTTATTCGAAATGACCGGTTGGTTTGTCCACCCAGCTGTTCAACCACCTCAGGTTTCCTGCTGGGTCTCGATGGCCAGCGTCGCCAGTCAGCAAGGCTCCGTGAGATTAAGCTGTGCTCATCATTGAAGTCTTTGCTGGTCATCTATTGAGGCAGGCGTAAATCATCATCTGCATCATTATTGGCCTCATCATTGACGTTCATTGTACTGTCACTTCAAATGTCATGCCCACCAGCCGGGGTGCGCCGAATTGAAAATAGGGTTCGGTGACATAATTCTTTCGCGGATCGTTGCCAAAGCTTCCAAACGCGCGAGTGTAGTAATCCTTGTCTCCAAGATTCTTACCCCAGATGCTGAAGGTCCACGAGTTAGCAGCGTAACCTATGTTGGCGTTATAGAGTGTATATGCCTTGCTTCGGACGGAATGTCTGTCGGAAAAGTAGAAGCTGTCCTTTGCGTCCAGGGAGACCTGAACAAACCAGCTGTTTCTCGAATAGTCGAGAGCAAGGTGCGCGGTGTAGGAGGGCGCCTGCGCCTGATCCCTACCAGATAAATCTTCCCCAAATTCGTTGATAAATTTGTCGAAGCTGGCATCGAGCAAACCAGCACTTGCATTAAGTTTAAGGGAGTCAGTCATATACCAGGCCAGTTCAACCTCAATACCCTTGTTGGTGCCTTCAGCGGCATTGCCAATAAAGTCGATAAATTCGGAGCTACCATCGGGTCGGACGCGAACAATCGAGCTTTTGACTTGTTGGTCTCGACGGTCATCGTAGAAAACTGCTGCACCTAGTTGTAACCGGCCGTCCAACAGGCGCGACTTGACGCCAAGTTCATATTCAATCAGATACTCTTCATTAAATTGCCTGAGGTCCTCGTCCAGTGTGCCGTCTGTGTTGAACCCTCCCGCTTTGTAACCCCGGGCGACACTGAGATAGGTCATGGTGCTTTGGTTCGGATAATATTTTAACGCCACGCGGCCACCCCAGAAATCTTCCTCTGGTTTGAAAGCGACCCCTTCTGAATCCTGATATTGTGTACTGCGTCGTTCCAGCCTTAGTCCGCTGGACAGGGTTAGCTTGTCGGTGAGTGATGAGTCCAGTTGAAAGAAGGCAGCATAGGTGTCGAAATCATATTCGCTCTGAAAATCGGTGGCCAGGAATGTGTACTGGCGTCTCAGGTCCTCCTTGCTGGATAGCAGATATGCGCCCAGTATCCAATCTGTTGAGTCGCCGAAGAGGCGGCTTGATTCGTTTGAAATCAATCTCATTTCAGCACTATAGGTTTTTCTATTCCGTTGATAGCTGTCCTTTGATGTGTATCCGAAAGGGTGGAATCCAGTGAAGGTCCAGTCTTCATCGTAGCTATATTCCATAACTGAGTCCGCGCCGTTAACAAGCAGCACCAGATCGTAACGGGGCAATGACCATTCGCTTTCGACAGACAAGCTGGTGGAGTCTTGAGTATCAACGCCTGGGTCATCGGATAAGGTACGGCGGGTATTGTCCAGGCTGAATGTGTCGTAGCCATTCTCAATGTCCGTTCGGGAGGCAGTCAGTTTGATGTTCCAATCTTCAGTTGGCTGGATGGCCAGCTTGCCCCTTAGTGTCAGCTCGTCCCGGCTGTTGTTTTTATCGGAGCCAGAAAAATCGTTCCGGTAGTAACCATCAGAGCGATGTTGTTCGGCGACAAGGCGGCCCTGTACTTTTTCGTTGATGGGGCCAGAGATCATTGCGCCGAATGTTCGTGTATTGTAGTCGGCGATGCTTGTTTTTAGGCTTGCTGTATAGCTATTGGTGGGGTCGTTAGTTTTGATATTGATCAACCCGGCCAACGCATTGGCGCCATATCGGGTTCCTTGCGGCCCCCGGAGAACTTCTACCTGTTGTACATCCATCATCGTTGCTACGGTACCCGCACCGGAAAAATCGACATTGTCGATAAGCAAGCCAACAGAAGAATTTAGGGGCGCAGCAAACTGGCTTCGCTCGCCGATGCCTCTAATCTGAAAAAATCGGGCGCGATTCGAACCTGCTGCGTAGTTCACGTTTGGAATGGCGTCGATTATGTCTTCGAAGTGTTGGGCAGCACGGGATTTGATGACATCTTCGGTGAGCACACTAATGCTTGATGCAGTATCGAGTTCACCGGTTTGCCTGAAGTCCGCGGTGACGATAATCTCTGGCAGGCGTTCACTGGAAGCAAGTACCGGGTTGAGTGGCGCCGCAATGAACAGGCAGAGCGGCAACCTGTATCTAAAATACTTTCGTCTGAATTCTAAAGCCATGAGTCTCTCCTATGTCGAATAAGAGACCCGGTTGTATGACGTGGTAACGAGATGTGGCAGCATCCTTTTCCTACGCCGGTATTATCCGGATCAGGTTCTAGAGTTCGCTGGACCACCAGCATCTCAGGTCATATTGACCACCCCTAAGGAACAGAAGGGATAATATCATAATCGGGGGGCGGATTATGCAAATAGATAAACTGTCCCTCGAATCAATTACCCGGTTATTGCAGAATAGTCGATAGGTTTGCCGAGA
>CAZAZB010000556.1:0-2564 GCA_964489485.1 uncultured Pseudomonadales bacterium
GCTGCTGTCGTGGGTCGATTGGGCGTCGAAAAAGCCAAGGGCGAACCGAAAGCAATTGGCTTTCCTGCCAGCCTGTCGATTTATTTCGGCGGTCGCATGGGAGAAAACTCCGGCTTCCTGATGGAGCTTCCTTTTGAAGGTGCCGGTACGATGGACACCACTGGTGTTAATCGCGAAGTTGAACCTGAAGGCGGTGCTGCTTTCGCTCAGATGGGCAACATCAAATGGAATTACGTCAAAGATATCGACGGTTTCAATGTGGGCGTCAACAGCTACAGTACTTCCATGGCCGGTCCTGCTTATGGTTATGAATTGCTGAGCACTGGTGCCATGGGCATGAACGTTGCCACTACTGGTGCTAATGCAATGGGAGCCATTGGCCTGCACATGGAACACGGTTCCACGGTGATGAGCGCGATCATGAACCGCATGGCCGATATGGGTAATTCCATGGCGATGATGATGGGGGCTGCTTCCGCACAGGTTGCTATGGACATGAATGGTAAAGCTACCGGTCTGGGCGCCAGCGTTCAGAACAGCGATTTCTTTGTCTATTACAGTGCCTACTTTGCCGCTCAGGCAATGGACTTTGTGGGTGATCCCACCTTTGGTAACTACCTGCGTGCTGCCTGGACACCGATGATCGGTGGTTGGGATATGGGTATGGGCTTCCAGCTCTACCGTGGTGAGCAGGGTGTAGCCGGTGGTTCAATGCGTGCCGAGGCAACAACCATTGACTTCCAGGCCCAAGGTGAACTGGCAGGTATGCCTGCCGGTTTCTACGCCAGCTATGCGGTAACTCCCAAGTCCAAAATGGGTGACATGAACACTTACAACATGTCCATGACGGACGATAACAAGGCTATTGCCTTCCTGGCTGAGCTTGAAGTCATTAAGAGCCTGTCTGTGCAATTGGGTTACGTTGATGCCAAGAACTCCTTTATGTCAATGGACTTCTTGAGACTTGACGCAAATGGTGATGCTGTTGGTACCAGCACCATGGCTGCAAATACCTTTGACGTGACTGCAATCACGCTTGGTGCCAACTACCTGTTGGCTCCGAACAAGCGTCTTGGTTTGAAGCTTGTGAAGTTCAATGGTGGCGACAATATGGATGCTAATTCGTTGGATGACACTGTTTCTGAAGTGGACCTGATGATTGGTTTCTAAGTTTGCTCAGTAGTACCTAAAGTAGTACCAGGAAGTATGGAATGCCCGGCCAGTTTTGGTCGGGCATTTTTTTGTTCAGTGTTATCCGGCCTTTCCAGGGTGAAGACGGGCAACGTGGTTATTGTTGTATTTCTTTCCGCTTCCCACTTCCAATGACCAGTTTCAGGTCAAGTATGCCCGACAAATAGACATGCTATTACTATGGTTAAAGGCGTCATCATTCTGTCACTCACCAGTGATAATTCTGTGATAAAAGAAGCATATCCTTCAGGCGACATCAACTACCAGTAGGGCAACAAAAGGAGTAAGTCCAGTGTTTCATGCCAGGAAGGGGATGTTCACTCCCTTTTATGGCCTGGTCGGTGTCTATATTGTTTGCAAATCAATAGTCAAACTACAACGTGATAATCGCTTTGTTCCTTGTAATTAAGGTAAGCCTTAACTATATATCGAGGGTCATGGAGCATTGTGATAGCACGGAGCGTACCCGCGATGAAACATCCTGTCGTTGAATGCGTCTGTGGTTTGTCTGTTTTTGAAACAGGCTATCTAAACCAAACTGGGGGTAACACAATGAAGAAATACAGTACGAAGATGTCTGGGCATTTTTGCCGTGTGGCAACAATGTTGATGTTGCCAGTGATGGCGATCAGTATGTTTTTGATTGATATCGGTCAGGCAGAGGCCATCCCGGCTTTTGCACGGAAATTCCAGTCCAATTGTGCCTTGTGCCACAGCAATGTGCCACGACTGACACCTTTCGGGCAGCAATTTCTGACCAATGGCTACCAGTTCCCGGGGACCACCGACGGGGGCGATACGGCAAAGATCAAACTGGATGGTGCTCAGGGTCCGGTGACGCTGGATAAACTGTCCAACATGATGGCCGTGCGTTTGCGGGGTGATATTCAGAAGGCCTCGTTTAAAAACATTTCTTCTGATATGCAGGCCGATGGTACCGATGATCGTTGGGCCATTGAGTTGCCGAAGATCGTTAACTTCTTCTTTGGTGGCACGGTCACAGAAAACATCAGTTATTTCCTTGAGTCTGAGTACAACACCATGGACGCCGTAGGTGGTGAGACCTTTGTGAAATTTGAGCGAGTGGTCATGCAGTTCAGCAATATTGGCGGTGCGCAAGGCGTCGTCAATGTGAAGGTGGGTAACTTCGACCCATCCTCCCTGTTTTCGTTTCCTACTCATCGTCAGCAGCTGAATCCGATTTTACCAATTGCGGACACGGGCTCGTATCCGCCGGCAATTCAGCGGATTCCCATGTTGCCATTTGCGTTTTCCAGCAAGATGTTTGGCTTGAGCACGGGTGGTGCCGCGGCCGGTAGTATGATTGACGCCGGTTTCAGTGAAGGATTCGCTCTGCTGCCGTTTGCGCCAAC
>CAZAZB010000557.1:0-2558 GCA_964489485.1 uncultured Pseudomonadales bacterium
GAAGGGGGTAACCCTGGTTTGATGGTCTATTCAGATGGCAAAATCGAATATATCGAGGGAGTCATTTCAGGAGAAGGAATCGCTACCCTGAATGAAAATCTGCTTGTCATTGAGGATAATGGGCATCAAGGAAGATTACTCTCGCTGAATAGTGAGACGATGAAACCTAAAGTCTTAGTGTCTGGTCTCAACGAAGGGGAAGGTTTATGTAGTTTTCCCGATGGTAGGATTTATTATAGTGAAAAAGGTCTGCACCGTGTTTCTTCTTACTTCAACGGCGTCATAACCAGCGAGCCTAATGTGTTTCGCAAGCCAGGATATCTAGCCTGCAGGTCGGACGGTAGCCTACTTGTCACCGAAGATTCCTCCTCCCAGGGAAGGCTCTTGAAACTAGACGCTAGTGGGGAAGTTTCAGTCATTGCGTCATTCTTAAGATCGCCCCAGGCGGTTCTCTCTCTTGGGGAAAATGAACTACTCCTTGCCGAACAAGGCCGCAATCGTATCTTGAGGTTCTGGCGCGAGTGACCACTCCGACTGATATAAAATTCAAGAACCGGTTAGCCCAAGACATCACTTTCATTGGCGCTGCTATGTTTCTGGCAATGGGTTTTCTTACCCTTCTTCGCCTGCTACTTTTCCTTCGAAATATTGATTTTGCAGAAAACATACCCACGACAGACATTCTGTTTTCATTCCTGATCGGTCTCCGCTTTGACTTGATTGTCGTCTGCATTGGTTCCCTGCCACTGCTATTCATACTGTTCACCAGAAACGACTATGGACAGCGTCGCATCGCCACAATCTGGTTGAGTGCATACATCGCCTTGTGTCTTTTTATGGGTATTGTTGAACTGGAATTTTATCAAGAATTCCAGACACGACTGAACAACCTTGCCGCACAGTATCTTAGAGAGGATCCTGCGACGGTCATGAGCATGCTCTGGCATGGATTTCCTTTGGTGAAATATTTTTTGTTGTGGCTATTCCTTGTTGCGTCTTTCTTTATGCTACTCCGAACAATCAGCAACAAGACATCAACGGCGAATACGAATCCCGGGTCCCTGCCCCTGAGGCTAGTGTCACTGCTGCTCGTCTTCGTACTCATCGTTATGGGTGGCAGAGGTACCCTTCGTTCCGGTCCACCATTGAGATGGGGCGATGCATTTCACAGTCAACACCTGTTTGCTAATCATCTGCCATTGAATGCGGCCTACACCTTCGTTAACGCGCTGAGGGCACGCGACCATCAGCAGAATGCGAAACGATGGCTGGGGATGATGGGCAGCAATCAGGCAACGTTGATAACACGGAAATTACTTAAGACACCGACAGACAAGCCGATCTGGACAGATGATTACCCCATCGAACGCATACAACCAGCCAGTAGCGGTTCCCATCCAAAGAATGTAGTTTTGATTCTGATGGAAAGTTTCTCGGCTGAGTTTGTCGGTGCATTGGGGAAACCCGAAGGCATTACACCCTACTTCGATGCTTTGACTGACAAGGGGATTCTATTCGAACGGTTCTTTTCCAATGGCACCCATACACATCAAGGCATGTTCGCCACTGTTGCCTGTTTCCCCAACCTGCCCGGCTACGAATATCTCATGCAGGAACCCCAGGGTCAGCATCAGTTTTCCGGTTTGCCTGTTGTGCTGGGAAAGGCCTTCAACGATGTGTATGTTTACAATGGTGAGTTCTCCTGGGACAACCAGCAGGGTTTTTTCCGCAACCAGGGGGTCACCAGGTTTTTTGGCCGCGGAGACTATATCGACCCAATTTTCATTGACCCAACCTGGGGTGTCTCAGATGAGGATATGTTCAACCAAAGCCTGATCGAATTACAAAAACTAGGCGAACAAGACAAACCTTTCTACGCCATTCTACAGACCCTGAGCAATCACGTACCCTATGCACTGCCAGAGAAATTGCCATTTGAACCCGTCACGGGATACGGACGTCTCGACGAACATTTAACGGCACAGAAATATTCTGACTGGGCTCTTGGGCAGTTTTTTAAGGAGATAGAGAAGACTGACTATTATGATGATACCCTCTTCGTTATTGTTGGTGATCACGGGTTCGGGCTCAATGAACAACTCTCCAGTATTAACCTGCTGACATTCCATGTCCCTCTACTGGTTATTAGCAAGAACATTCGCAATCAATACGCGCCTATTCAGTCCGTCGTTGGTACCCAGGTGGATATTGTTCCAACGATTGGGGGCTTGCTGGGTTTAAGATTTGCTCACCAATGCTGGGGTAGAAACCTGCTTGCACTTCCATCTGATGATGAAGGGTTTGGCATGATTAAGCCCTCTGGCGGAAGCCAGACTGTTGCTTTCATTGAAGGTGATAAAATACTGGTTAAAGTAGCCGGGGCAGGTTTAGAGCTGGGAGAATTCGAACTCGGCACCAGCAATCATTTCACGCGACTCAACAACGATGGGATGACGGAGGATATGAGCCAGAAGTTAAATGCCTTTATCCAGACGGCACTGAGAGCTCTTCAAGAAAACAAAACGGGGGTATCAAATCAATCTGCACAAGATTGAATG